>JACQUR010000471.1 GCA_016210245.1 Chloroflexota bacterium | reverse complement strand
CCCTGGCAGGGAAGGGGGTCGGGGGGTTAGGTCCGGACCTCTCCCCCAGCCCCTTTCCGATGCGGGGAGGGGAGAGGGGGGCGGAGAGGAGGTGGGGCCGGAGCGGCGGCGGGTGCTGGGGCTGGCGCGGGAGGCCGAGAAGCTGCTGGGGGCGGCTGACCCCAAGCTGGCCATGGGCGAGCGGCTGGTGCGCGACCTGCTGAGGGATGGGTTCCAGCCGATCGTGTTCTGCCGCTACGTGGCCACCGCCCACTACGTGGGGGAGGAGCTGGCGCGGCGGCTGGCGGGCGTGCGGGTGGTGGTGGTGACGGGGGAGCTGCCGGCCGAGGAGCGGGCGGCGCGGGTGGAGGCGCTGGGGCAGGAGCCCAGGCGGGTGCTGGTGGCCACCGACTGCCTGTCGGAGGGCATCAACCTGCAGCAGCACTTCGACGCGGTGGTCCACTACGACCTGGCCTGGAACCCCACCCGGCACGAGCAGCGGGAGGGGCGGGTCGACCGCTACGGGCAGCCGAGCCCGACGGTGCGCACGGCGCTGCTGTACGGCCAGGACAACGTGGTCGACGGGGTGGTGCTGAAGGTGCTGCTGCGCAAGGCCGACACGATCCGCAAGACGCTGGGGGTGAGCGTGCCGGTGCCGGTCGACACCAACGCCGTGCTGGAGGCCATCTTCGAGGCGCTGTTCCTGCGCCCCAACGCCCCGCCCGAGCAGCTCTCGCTGTTCTTCGACGAGGAGGAGGAGCGGGTGAACCGGGCCTGGGAGGCGGCGACGGAGCGAGAGCAGCGGACCAGGACGGTGTTCGCCCAGCACGGGCTCAAGCCCGAGGAGGTGGCGGGCGAGCTGGAGGCGGCGGCGAGCGCGGTGGGCACCGGCCAGGACGTGGAGCGGTTCGTGGTGGAGGCCTGCGCCCGGCTGGGCGCGCCCCTGGCCAGGAACGGCCAGAGCTGGCAGCTCGACCCCACCCGCCTGCCGCGGGCGGTGGTCGCGCGGGCCGGGCTGGTCGAGGACGGGCGGGCGATCAAACTGGCCTTCGCCCTGCCCGTGCCGGGCGACGTGCGCTACCTGGCGCGCACCCACCCGCTGGTGGAGGCGCTGGCCAGCTACGCCCTGGACACCGCCCTGTCCGAGCCCGAGCGAGCGATCGCCAGCCGCTGCGCGGGCATCCGCACGAGAGCCGTGGCCCAGCGCACCGTGCTGCTGCTGCTGCGCGCCCGCTTCTTGATCGAAGAGCTGCGCGGCCAGGAGGTGTTCCCGATGTTGGCCGAGGAGTGCCTGCTGGCCGGCTTCCGGGGCGACCCGGGCGCGCCGACCTGGCTGGAGCCGGCCGAGGTGGACCTGCTGGTGCAGGCCGAGCCCAGCGCCAACGTGGTGCCCGGCCAGGCCCAGCACTGGATCCGGCAGGTGCTGGAGGGGCGCGGCTGGTGGGCGCAGGTGGGCGAGCTGGCGCAGCAGCGGGCGGAGGAGTTGCTGGCGGCCCATCGGCGGGTGCGGGCCGCGGCCAACCTGCGCGGCGTGCGCTACCGGGTCGAGCCGCACCAGGAGGTCGACCTGCTGGGGCTGTACGTGCTGATGCCGCATCTATGACGAACGCCACGTCGGGAGCTACATCGCACCAGAGTGGAGCCCCGAGCATTTCACCCCAACTATGACTGGTGATGCACTCAATGGCTGGACTTTGCTAGTCCGGAGCGAACAAGCAACACATCCTATGCACGAGGCTCCGCATCATGCACACTGGGATATGTTCGTGTGGAGTGCGTGAGAAGTGCAGCGCCGTCTCCGGTTAGCGCATCACTGGGGCAGCGGGCGAGCCCGCGGCGGGCAGCGAGTGTGCGGGGAGGTTGGCCTTGAAGTTTTTCATAAGTTCGGCCATCCGCGGCATGGAGTCATACCGCGATGCCGCCGTGCGAGCAATCCGGTCCCTGGGGCACGAGCCGATCCGGGCTGAGGACTTCGGCGCATCACCGGAGTCACCCCAGCGCGTGTGCTTGGCCGGCGTCCGGGCCGCCGATGCCGTCGTCCTTCTCCTGGGCGCCCGGTACGGCCCAATCCAGAAGTCCGGGCTCTCCGCCACTCATGAGGAGTACCGGGAGGCACGGGACCGCTGTCCGGTACTCGTGTTCGTGCAGGATGGCGTGCAACGTGAACCCAAGCAGGAGGCGTTTGTTGGCGAGGTGCGTGGCTGGGTGGCCGGACACTACACCGCGAGTTTCTCGACTCCCGACGACTTGCGCGATGCTGTCACCCGGGCGCTCCACGAGTTGGCACTATCCCGTGCGGTGGGACCTGTGGATGAAGCCGAGATCCTGCAACGAGCGAGGGAACTCGCTGTCCCTGAGCGGCGCGTGAGCCAGCCCACCATTTCTGTCGTCGTGGCCGGTGGCCCTCGACAACAAGTCCTGGGACCGTCCGAACTCGAAGACCCGGAGTTGGCACATGCACTCATGCGGGAGGCGATCTTCGGGGCGGCTCCTGTCCTCGACCCGGCTTACGGCACCACGCCCCGCATCGATGGCCACGCGCTCATCATCGAGCAGGATCATGGCTCGGTGTTGCTCGACGAGTTAGGCACCGTGCGAATCGTGCAGCTCGCCCAGGAGGAGAGCGGACGTGG
This sequence comes from Chloroflexota bacterium, assembly GCA_016210245.1. Lineage (GTDB taxonomy): Bacteria > Chloroflexota > UBA6077 > UBA6077 > JACQUR01 > JACQUR01. The sequence goes on along the minus strand of JACQUR010000471.1, from coordinate 14,325 downwards.
GTACACAGGCATCCCGGCGCTCATCGAGGAAGAGGTGCGGGACCGGATCCAGCAGGGCCTGCACTTGGCGGGATGGGTGCTGGACAAGGTGGACCCGGTGCGAAGGCTAGGCGACGTTGTGCCGGTCGCGACTCTCCTGGACGCGGGCTGGATGCCCTGGCGCACCCGCGCAGAGCACGCCGCGAGCCCGAACTCCGCAACGTCTGGAAAGGGACGCGGTGAGATCCTTGTCCACCTCTGCCCAGCACGCCGGCACCGAGCGGCGTTGACCCAGGAGGCTGGAAGGCTCGCGAAGGACCTGACGGTTCTGCTCCGGAGGGAGGTGCGGCAGTGACACAGGATCTCGATGCGCGCGATCGGCAGCGGGAGCGGTGGCGCCGGGCCCGGGAATCCCTCCGCCTGGTGGACCCGGAGGCAGAGGACTTTGCCACGGGGGGCCTCGCGGCTCGCTTCGTCACTGATCCCGGCGTTCGCCTGCTCATCCTGCCGGCCGATCCCGAGGCCTGGCTCTTGGAATTCGACGAGGGGTTCTGGCAGTGGTGGCTTCAAGAGTGGCCGGATCCAGTGACAGGCCGACCGACGGGCTGGGGGCGAGACGGCAGGCCAACGTCGCGCGCGGCGCTACGCCTGAGGTCTCAGGCAAGCAATGATCGGTGGAAGAGCTACCTCGCGCTGTATCGGCACGGCGGACTTGAGTTGGAGCTGGGCCGTGAAGGGATGGTACCCGCACCGGGTGGAGGATACGTCAGGCTCATCAACATCGTCGGCCGTGCCTGGGGCGCCATGGACCTGTACAGGGATGTCATCCGGCGATTCGACATCGCAGGTCCGTGGGAGGTCTCGCTGGCTTTGTGCAAGGCCGATAGAGCCCACCTTGAGCATTTCGGCGAGGGCTGGCCGGAGCCTGAGAAGTTCTGGAACGAAGTTCCAGGGTGCCGAGAACCAGGTTTACTGTTTCGCCAGGAGCTCTCAGCCTGGCCGGATGCTGACGGTGTTCGCGTTCTCGCCTTCAAAATCGGTGGGTGGCTGGAGGATGCCTGGGAGCAGACAGCACGGCGTTTCCTAGTCCGCGACGGACCTCTGGCCGGCCAGTTTGACAAGGCAAGGTACGGATGGTGATGGAAACTGCCGGGGGGCGAATCTGGTTCGCAGGCGCAGTATGGCCACCTGCGGCTGGATATAGCGTGAGAGACGCCGACAACGCCAGCCAACCTGCATATCGGGAAGGTCCGCCTCGTGCGCGTCGTAGCGGACGGCCAGGCAAGCTCGTGTGCCGCGGGGCTTTCCGTCTCTGGCCCACGGCCCCCGACCCTCGTCGCCATGACTGACTTCACCACTGTCCGCTCCGAGGGTGGCCTGCTGCCGCCGGACCTGCTTCGGCGGATCGTGGGCAGCGACGCCGAGCTGGGTGGCCTGGCCCCGAAGGACTACGGCCTGGCGGCCAGCGATCGGCTGGGGGAGGCGGCGGCGCGGGCGTGGGCGCGGGCCAAGGCGTACTGGGCTGCCTTCCGGGCCGCCACCCAGGAGCTGGGCGCGTCCGAGACTGGGGTGAGCCAGACCCGCCAGCAGTGGCTGCGGCCGCTGCTGCGGGAGCTGGGGTACCGGGACAAGGAGGAGGTGGTAGCGGACACCAGCTATCCCACCAGCCATCGCTCCGGCCCGGTGCCCATCCACCTGGTGAGCTTCCGCCAGGACCTGGACCGGGCCGCGGCGGCGGGCGCGGGGCAGCGGCGCATGAACCCGCATGCGCTGCTCCAGGACTGCCTGAACCGCTCGGAGGCGACCTATGGGCTGGTGTCCAATGGGCTGCTGCTGCGGCTGCTGCGGGACAACGCTTCGCTCACGCGCCAGGCGTACGTGGAGTTCGACCTGGAGGCGCTGTTCGAGGGCGGGGTGTACGCCGACTTCGTGCTGCTGTACCTGGTGCTGCACCGCTCGCGGCTGCCCAGGGAGGGGCAGGAGGCCAGCCAGTGCTGGCTGGAGCAGTGGCGGGCACGGGCGGAGGCCCAGGGCACGCGGGCGCTGGGCGAGCTGCGCAAGGGGGTGGAGGCGGCCATCACCGCCCTGGGCAGCGGCTTCCTGGCCCACCCGGGCAACGAGGCGCTACGCCAGCGCCTGGCCAGCGGCCAGCTCCCGGTGGCGGAGTACTACCAGCAGCTCCTGCGGCTGATCTATCGCCTGATCTTCCTGTTCGCGGCCGAGGAGCGCGAGCTGGTCTTCCCGCCGGGCGCCGACCCGGCCAACAGGCGGCGCTACCGCGTGTACTACGCGGCCAGCCGCCTGCGCGACCTGGCCCGCAAGCACCTGGCTGACGAGCGCCACGACGACCTGTGGCGCAGCCTGCGGATCACCTTCCAGCTCCTGTCCGGCGACCGCCAGGGGCTGGACGTACACGCCCTGGGCGGCGGCCTATTCGACGCCGAGTCCTGCCCGGACCTGGATAGCGGGCTGGTGCGCAACGACGCCCTGGCGGAGGCGGTGCGCCAGCTCTCGTGGGTGCGGGTGGGCAAGGTGACCCGCCGGGTGAGCTACCGCGACATGGACGCCGAGGAGTTGGGCGGGGTGTACGAGGGTCTGCTGGAGCGCCAGCCCCAGGTCGCGGCCGATGCGGCGCGCCCGCGCTTCGAACTGGTGGGCAGCGGCCAGCGCAAGCAGACCGGCAGCTACTACACCCCCACCCCGCTGGTGCAGGAGCTGATCCGCTCCGCCCTGGAGCCGGTGATCGGCGACCGCCTGAAGGATGCCCGCACGCCCGAGGCGCGGCAGCGAGCGCTGCTGGGCATCACGGTGTGCGACCCCGCCTGCGGCAGCGGCCACTTCCTGCTGGCCGCCGCAAGGCGCCTGGCTCAGGAGTTGGCGCGGATCGAGGCCGGCGAGGCCGAGCCCAGCCCCGAGCAGCTCCGCGCCGCCCTGCGCCAGGTGATTCGCACCTGCCTGTACGGGGTGGACGTGAACCCGCTGGCGGTCGACCTGTGCAAGCTGGCGCTGTGGCTGGAGGGCCACGACCCCGGCCGCCCGCTCACCTTCCTGGACCACCATATCAAGCTGGGCAACAGCCTGGTCGGCGCTACCTGGGAGCTGCTGGCCAAGGGGGTGCCCGACGAGGCCTTCGAGCCCGTCACGGGCGACGAGAAACTGGTGGCCAGCGCGGTCAAGAAGCGCAACCGGCAGCAGCGGGCCGGCCAGCAGCTCTCCCTGGAGGCGGCCATGTCGTCCTGGGACGCGGCCGAGGCGGGCCTGGCTCGGGAGGCCGAACGCATCGGCGCCCTGCCCGAGGACGGGCTGGGCCAACTGCGCGAGCAGCGGGCCGCCTACGAGATCTTCGACCGCGCGCGCCTGGCACCGGCCCGCGCGACGCTGGACGCCTGGACAGCGGCCTTCTTCTGGCCGCTGGCATCCGGCGCGCCCGACCCGCCCACCACCGCCTCCCTGGCGCTCGCCACTCCGGAGCGCCCGCCGGCCCTCGCGTCCACGCAGCGGAATGAGGTGGAGCGCCTGCGGCGCCAGCACCACTTCTTCCACTGGCCGCTGGAGTTCCCGGAGGTCTTCGAGCGGGGCGGGTTCGACTGCGTGCTGGGCAACCCGCCCTGGGAACGGATCAAGCTCCAGGAGGAGGAGTTCTTCGCAGAGCGCGACCCGAGTATTGCTACTGCGCCCAACAAGGCCGCCCGCCAGAAGCTGATCGAAGCGCTGCCGCGCAGCAATCCCGCCCTGTACGAGGCCTTGCAGGCCGGCAAGCGGGCGGCCGAAGGGGAGAGCAAGCTTGTCCGGGAGAGCGGTCGGTTCCCGCTCACGGCCGTGGGCGATGTAAACGTGTACGCGCTCTTCGCCGAGCACGATCGCACGATCCTGAATGTGAAAGGCGGCGCCGGCATCGTGGTGCCTACGGGCATCGCGACTGACGATTCCTACAAGGGCTACTTCCAGGATGTCGTCGGTAGGAGCAGCCTGGCAACGCTGTTCGACTTCGAGAACCGCAAGGTCTTCTTCCCCGACATCCATGCGAGCTACAAGTTTTGTCTTCTGACGCTCTCTGGCTCCCCGGTTCCGCGTGGCGACCTGGCTTTCTTCCTGACCGATGTGGACCACCTACGCGATGAGCGGCGGCGCTTCCAGCTCGGCCCGGAGGATTTCGCCCTGCTCAACCCAAACACACGCACGTGCCCGGTCTTCCGGACCGGCGTGGACGCCGATGTGGCCAGGGCCATCTATCGGCGGGTGCCGGTCCTCGTGGACGAGCGTGCGGGCTCCAACGCCTGGGGCGTGAAGTACTATCCGATGCTGCACCAGACCAACGACAGTGGTCTGTTTGTCGACGCCGGCCAACGGAGGGTGCTGCCCATCTACGAGTCCAAGATGTTCGATATGTACGACCACCGATTTGCGAGCGTGGTCTTCAGGGCTGGGAACGCGGTGCGGCAGAACCAGCGCGTGGAGGCGGATCTGGCCCAGCACCAAGACCCCAGCTTCCGACCAGAGCCAGTCGCCTGGATTGAAGCAGAGCAAGTCGATGCAAGGCTGACGGACTGGCCCCGTGGGTGGCTGCTTGCCTTCAAGGACGTGACATCCAGCACCAACGAGCGAACCCTTGTGGCCACTATACTCCCGCGGGTAGGGGTAGTGAATTCAGGGCCGCTGCTCTTGCCCAACTGCAGTGATCCTCGGTTGATGGCATGTTTGTTAGCCTGCCTCAACAGCCTCGGCCTGGACTTCCAGGCGCGCCACAAGGTCGGAGGACTCCACGTCAACTGGTTTATTCTCAAGCAGTTCCCCGTGCTGCCACCCTCGGCCTACATGCCGCATGACCTGGACTTCATCGTCCCCCGCGTGCTCGAGCTGACCTACACCGCCTGGGACCTCCAGCCCTTCGCCCAGGACCTCGGCTACGACGGCCCGCCCTTCCGCTGGGACGAGGAGCGCCGCGCCCTGCTGCGGGCCGAGCTGGACGCCTACTATGCCGCCCTCTACGGCCTGACCCGCGACGAGCTGCGCTACATCCTGGACCCGAGCGACGTCTATGGCCCCGACTTCCCGGGCGAGACCTTCCGGGTGCTGAAGAACAACGACATCAGGAAGTGTGGCGAGTACCGCACCCGCCGCCTGGTGCTGGAGGCCTGGGACCGCCTGGGCCTGGAGCCGCGCAACCGCGACGGGCGCTACCCGGTCGAGCCGCCGCCTGGCGTGTCCACCTCGCCGCCCCGCAGCCAGGTTGTCGCCCCGCCCCCGCCCGAGGGCGGAAAGGAGAAGCGAGACCAGGGCCCGGCCAGGCCCGCCCGGGTGCGCGAGCCAGCGGCGCCTGCCGTCGCCAGGGAGAGCCGTGCTCCCCAGGCTGAGGCCGCTCCGCCGCTGGCACCTGACCCCTGGCCCGCCTCCCAGCCCGGGCTGCCCGTCATGCCGGTCGCCACCCAGTTGTCGCTGGGGGCTGCTCAACCGGGGTCGGTGAGCCAGCGCCGCCGGGCGCACCTCCAGCGCATCCTGGACCTGCTGGCCCGCGATGGCCCCCTGAGCGCCGCTCAGATCGCGGCCCGGCTCACCGCCGAGGGCCTCCCGCTCGACGAGAAGGTGGTGAGGGGCATCCTGTACCTGGAGGGCGTGGGCCAGGTGGAGCAAGACTTGAGGACGCTGAAGTACCGGGTGAAGGGGTGAGCGCGGATAGGGCACCGGGCCGTACTAGTGGGTCAGTTGTCATGATCATTGCCTCGGCTGCGGTGGAGAGGTATGCTGGGGCTGTGGCCCCGGGAGGGGGTGGCACCTGGAGGACGGACCATGGCGCAGCGACGGCGGATCCGGCTCCGGTCGCTGACGACGGACGAGCGGGCGGAACTGGCGCGGGTGGCGCGGGCGGGCAGCGAGCGGGCCGAGCGGGTGGCGCGGGCGAAGGCGCTGCTGGCCGTGGCAGACGGGGCGGCGTTCACCGAGGCGGCGCGGGCGGCTGGGCGGCGAGCCGGCGATGCGGTTGCCCAGGTGGTCGAGCGCTTCAATACCGAGGGCATGGGGGCGCTCGAGCGGCGGTACGGGGGTGGCCCGCCGGTGCGGTACGGGCCGGTGGAGCGGGAGCGGATCCTGCGCGAGTTCCGGCGGCCACCGGAGCGGGCCAAGGACCAGACCGCGACCTGGTCGCTGACGACCCTGCAACGTGCCCTGCGGCGGGCGCCGGACGGACTGCCGACGGTCAGCACGGCCACGATCCTGCACGTGCTGTGGGAGGCCGGGTACGGCTGGCAGCAGAATCGGACCTGGTGCCACACCGGGACGGCCAAGCGCAAACGGAAGAGCGGGGTGGTCGACGTCGTCGACCCGGCCGCCACCCAAAAAAAGAAGTGATCGAGCGGGCCTACCGCACGGCCGAGGCGCTGGGGCTGGCGCTGTGGTGTCAGGACGAGGCCGGGCCGTACCAAGCCATTCCCCAGCCGGGCAGCTCCTGGCAACCGGTGGGTGAGCCGGCCCGCCGGCCGCACGAGTACGTGCGCGGCGGGACGGCCAAGCTGCTGACGCTGTTCCGACCGGCGACCGGCCAGGTGCGGGCCGAGCCGGTCGAGCACGCTCCCAACGCGGTGCTGCACCCCTGGCTGCAGCGCGAACTGACGGCTATCCTGGACGAGTGCCCGCCGCCCCCGGCCGAGCCCGGGCCGGGCCGCCGCTGGGCGGACTGGGACCCCTTGGCGGCCCAGTGGGGCCTGGACGACCACCGCCCGCCCCTGCGGGCGCTGCTGATCTGGGACAACCTGGCCGGCCACCAGTCGGTCGCGCTGCACGACTGGCTGCTCGACCACGGGATCCTGCCGCGGTACACGCCGCTGGCCGGCTCGTGGTTGAATCTGGCCGAGTCGGTCCAGCGCATCCTGGTCCGCCGCGCGCTGGCCGGTCAGCAGCCCACGAGCGCCCGGCAGGTCATGGACTGGCTGGCCGAAACCGTCGTCGGCTGGAATGCCGCGCCGACCCCCTTCGAGTGGGGCGGCAAGCGTGCCGCGCGGCGGCGGCGGGCCCGCGAACGCCACCGCCTGGGCGGCTCCGGCGGCTACACCCGCCGACCGATCACTCGCTGCCGTCACAAGGCCGCCTATGGCCCGAAAGGCCATCAGCATGACAACTGACCCACTAGGCGACCGAGCCCGTAGGGGGCGGCTGGTTCTCGGCCTGGCGACGGCGACCGGCGAACCGGGCCTCGACCTCGCGGCGCGAGGCGCCGACCTGCTTCCTGCCCTGGCCCAGCGTGTAGGTCTGGTTGCACTCCGGGCAGATAAGGTCGCCGTCGTAACCAACGTACTGCGCGCTCTGCACCTCACAGGTAGTCATGTTGGCGCGTCGCGTCTCGCGGTATAGTAGTTCGGCCTGGTCCTTTGGGCACAGCGGCCCGACGGCGATGGGCCTGTTGGAATCGAAGAAGTAATACTCGCCTTGGTCCTCCCATAGCACGTTGTCGTGCAGCAGGCGGCGCACCACCGGGCGAGGGTGCAAAGCGACCGTCGGGGTTTGGGCGGGCGGTTCGGCGGCCACGGGCGCCGGCCGGGGGGCGAAGAGAAGGATCAGGAAGCCGGCTACGATCAGGAGAGGGCTGGTGCCCGGCCACTGGAGGGCCAGGAGCAGGTACTCGGAGGCTGGTGGGGCATGGGCAGCGATGAACTCGATGTTCGAGAGGAAGTCAACAGCGGCCCAGAGGAGCTTGATCAGCCACCAGAGCGAGCTAGGGACAACGATGAGCCAGCCGACGAGGGGCCAGCCTCGCGGCGGGGGAGAGAGTGGCGTATGCGGTTGGAAACCCGCTTGAGCATCTAATTGACGGAAGTCTAGCAGAAAGAGCAGCCAGACCTCGACGGAAGTGTCTTAACATTGCTTGCCCCCGCCTCTTGCCCTCCGGCCCATGGGGCTTCCCGCAGTGCTTTCTTTGCTTCCATCAGACTGTGATCGCGGGTCACAATCGCGTCACAAGTATTGCATGTGGAATGAGGAGCCATTGCACATGCAATGTCGATCCCTTATGATTTGGGCATGGCAGGGGTAAACATCACATCCGACGATGACCACGCGGAGGCAAGTCCTGCGAGTGGGCCACACTACGTCCAGCCTGTCGATCTTGCGAGGCTGGTTAGGGAGAAACGTGCTAGGGAGGGTCTGAGTCTGGAGCAGGTGGCGCGAGTCACCGGAGTGAGTGCGGCCACGTTGTCGCGCTGGGAGCGCCAACGCACGGACGCTGACCCGCACAAACTCGCCGTAGTTGCACGCTGGCTCGGCGTTGAGTTGGATCCGAAGGCTGCACCGACTCCTCTTCCCCTACCTGATCCGATGCCCCATCCGGAAGGAGCGGGCACGGTGGAAATGATCGAAGCCCATCTGCGTGCCGATCGCAATCTCGATCCCAAGACCGCTGCGGCGCTGGCTCGGATGGTGCGCGCCGCCTACGAGCAGTTCGCTGGCACGCAGACAAGTGAGGAGAGCGAGTCCGATGCCTAGTCGTGACCTGAAGGCGTTTCTGCGTCACGCGGAGGACCATGCTGCCGAGCTGCGCCGCCGAGCTGGTGTGGGCCAGGAAGAACCGCTGGATCCGCGTCGCCTGGCGCCGGAGCTCAAGCTCAAACTCGCCAGCCTAGGCGAGATCAAAGGCTTGAGTGCCGAGGATCGGGCTCTCCTATCGGGTGTGGGCCCAGAGGTGTGGTCGGGAGCGGGAATACCACTCCCCAATGGGTACACGCTGGTAATCCTGCACCCTGACCAGACGCCTGGGAGAGCGATAGCCACTATCATGGAGGAGGTGTGCCACGCCTACTACGGGCACGCCCCGTCGCAGTTGATCACGCTGCCGGGGGGCATCGTGAAGCGCGAGTACAACGCCGATTCCGAGGCGGAGGCGTACTGGACAGGAGCTGCGGCGCTTCTTCCCGCCAAAGTGGTCGCGCGAGCCGTGTGGCGGGGAACGGCCGGCGACCTTTCCACTCGGTACGGCGTGAGTCGCGAGCTGGTTGAGTTTCGCATCAAGACGCTGATGCTCTGGCGCGAGTACCGCCGGGAGGGCGCGGCCTGATGAAGCAGAGGCTCGTTGTTGCTCCTGACCTCGAACGGCGGGCCAACTTGAGGAAGGCTGTGGCCAGGGAGGTGCCGTGTGCTGCACCTACCAGCAGCCGTGCGGCGAAACCAACAAATCTATCCAGCCGGTTCGGGTGCTACCAGAACTCCGATGAGGATCGAGAGATTGGCGCCCTGATCCAGGGTGTCCGCCCTACGCCGCTGCGTGAGTTCGACCAGATCCCGATGAAAGCGCCGTATCTCCTCCGGCAGGCAAGGGCCGTAGCCCCGCTGTTGGAGGCGCGCACCATTGCTTTCGTGGGAGATGCCGACTGTACCAGCCTTGTGTTGGGGCTCCTCGCGACTCGTGGTGGTCCGAGACCCACAGCCATGCTGCTGCTCGACTTCGACTGCCGGCTGTTGGCCTGGGCCCGAACCTTCGCGAATCGGCAGGGCTTCGGTGACCTGCTCGCGGTGCAGGCGTACAACGTGTTTGACCCACTGCCGGCTGAACTGGCCGGGCAGTTCGACTGGTTCTACACCAACCCACCGTATGGAGCAGCAAACGAGGGGCTGAGCGCGCGGATATTCCTGAGCCGCGGGATGGAACTTGCCGATCGGACAGCGGGACAGGGCTGCACTATCTTGCCTTGCGATCGGGAACGGCCATGGACCCAGCAAGCATGGTCAAGGACAAAGCGATTCGTACGAGATTACGGTTGGGCGGTTACCGAGAGGGTTGACGGAGTACACCGATATTATCTGGACGATGACCCCAACCTCGCGTCTTCGGTGATCCTCATGCGTCGCTTGCGGCAGCGTGCCTGTTCGCCTCTTCCGCTCCAAGGCCGCCGAGTTGAGCAAGGGCAGGTACCCGACTTCTACGGGCGCACAGTAAAGCCACCCTACCCGCGCTATATTCGTGAGGATGGCAGCAAAGACTTCGACTGGGACAACCTGGTGGAGGCCGCTGGGTGAGCACCAACGGGTCAAGTGCTGCTAGGCGCGCCTGGATCTTCCAGGCGAATCCGGCGAGATACAGGATCTTCGAGACTCTAGCCACGCAGCCGGTCGAGAGGTGGAATCTTCGCCAGCACTGCAAGGGCGTGCGAGTTGGGGACCGCGTCTACATCTGGGTCGCGGGAGAAGCAGCAGGCATCTACGCCGTGGGCACGGTTCTGACCTCGCCTGAGATTGCGCCGGACTCTCCGATCGGCATACGACATTGGACTGATCCCGCAGAGGGAAAGCGACTGATTGCACGTGTCGATGTGTGCTACGACCGCATCATGCTCGATCACCCACTACTCAAGGAGTACCTGCAAGCAGACCCGATTCTGAGAGACCTGACGATCCTCCACGCTCCAAGGGGCACCAACTTCGCGCTGTCGGGAGGCCAAGCCAATGCAATCGAAGAGTGGCTGTCCGACCACAGCTAGCGGGTACCGAGCCGATGCTCCGTGCCCTGCTGGATGCGACGGAGGACGACGAGCCGACGAGGCCAGAGGAGGACCGGGGCGCCCAGGAGGCATGGCAGGAGTATCTGCGGGGCGAGGCGCTCTCCGCCAAGCAGGCCAGGCGCACGCTTCGGCCGTGACTCAGAACTGGAGCCACGTCATCACCCCGCAGGCGATGTGCGCTATGGCGCTATACTATCCCTTGACACTGCCAACGCGATGTTCAGGATTGCCCTCACGCGCGGGCACAGGAGGTGCATAGGTGGCCCAGGTACGCGAGACCGCGATGGGCGATCATCGACGCGAGCAAGAGCCCGTGGCCAGGAGCGGCCATCATCCGAAGCCTTGCCAGCCTCTTGAGGTGCGGCTGGCCCGACTGCGCGAGCTGGCCGGCATCCTGAGGCTCGAGGGCGGCCCCGCGCCCTCCAGGAAGTTCCTCGGGACCAGGTTCCAGAGCGAGCACGAGCCGGCTGAGCGTGCCTGCGACTGAGCTCGCTTTCTCCAATCCCCCACCCAGGGCGCTCTATCTCGACACCGACGTCCTGATCAACTACCTGGTGAGTTCCGAGCCACACCACCAGCGTTCGAGGACGTTCCTGGAGCGGCTGCTTGCCCAGGACACCACGCTTTACGTCTCCTCGCTCACCTGGATTGAGTATGCCCACGTCATCACCCGGGACGACTTCCGTCGCCGCCTATCCCAGGAGATCCGACAGCGTTTGCGACTCGACCGGTGGGGCGATCGAGCAGTACGGCAGCGGTATCTTCAGGAATACGTCCAAGCCCTGGATGAGCTACTAGCCCAGTTCGAGTGGGCGGAGGTCTTCCCATTGGTTGATGTGCGCCAGGCGGCACTTGGGTTCATGGACCAGTACAACCTGGATGGCCAGGATGCTATCCACCTGGCCAGCGCCTTCTCGCACGGTGTGGTGGATTTCGCGTCTTTCGACCGTGTGTACCGCAGGGTTGACGGCCTGCACCTCTGGAACGACCTGATCTACGCCGGGCAGTCGGCATAGCCCGAGCGCGCCGCGAACTCCTGCTCCGCGCGCCGGACGTCGTTTCCGACTGCCATCCAGTCCGACTTGAGTGCCAGGAAGTCTGCCCACTCGGGACGAGCAGAGGTGTTGTAGACGGTGAGGGTGTTCCCGAAATCGAAGAGGCGCGCGAGACCATCGATGAAGGACGGGCGGGCAAAGAGGAAGCTGGAGGATTCGTCCAGAACGGGTCTGGGCTTGCGTTCGGGCTTACGATCTCGACCGCGGCGCATGGCTACCTCTCCTTCGAGCGTCCCGCAACGTATGTGCCGTGCCGATCAGAGCGCCCAGGGATAGATGGTGTGCTGGAATGACCGGATCCATGGGCAATTTGCTTCAGCGCTTCTCTTTTCTGCGGTGGTGGGTTCTTGCCTGCGCCCTCGCCTTTGGTGTCTGGGGGGCGGTATGGAGTCTGACCAGGGCACACGATGTCGGGTACCTGTCTTCTGGGATAGTGCTCGGCCTCGCCCAATGGCTGGTGCTCCGGCGGCGCTTTCGACGGATGCGCTGGTGGGTGCCGGCAAGCATCATGGGTGGGATGGTGGGAGCGTTTGTAGTGCTCTCGTTGATGCTGACGCTCAACATGAGGGGGACGATGATCGAGCAGGCGGTTGGGGAGGCCGTGCTGTTCGCGGTGATCGGCTGCGGTCAGTGGCCTGTCCTGCGGAGGAGTCTGAGACGCGCGGGGTGGTGGCCGGTGTTCAGTGGAGATGGCGGAGCTGTGTTTGGTGTCGTCTCCTACCTCACCGCAGGTGCGCTCTATCGGCCTCTGGACAGCCTGGTTGGTCCGGTAGGGGCCGATGTCGGTGTGGCTATGGTTGGAGGGCTTGCGTTCGGCGTCGCCACCGGCATCGCTCTGGTGTGGCTGGAAAGGGAGACACCTTCCGAGACCGAAGCGCCGAGAGCCGCCTAGCTGTGAGTGGTGGCTACCGTGGTCTGCCACGCTCTACCGCCCTTCGGGCGGCGGGCGGAGAGGGCTATCCGCGCCTACGACCTCCGCGCGCTACGCCTCCTTAATTTCAGGCCCCTGAAATACGGCCCCGCTGGCGCCCATCTTATTTTAGCAAATGGCCATTTGCTAAAATAAGAACCGGCTCGCCGAGCCGTTATTCCATCCTGGTTGAACAAGGGAGTGGCATGGCAGTCCTGGGCACCCGCGCCGGGCGCTACGTAAGGCAGCCGGCTGGCTACCGAGCCTTCATCCCTGCGCCGCTGCCACCCGACCCGCCGGTGCAGGTCGACTCGGCCATGCTCGCGCTGCTGTCGCGGGCAGACCTGGCCCTGGGCAGGCTGGATGGCAGCGCCCAGACGCTCCCCAACCCCGACCTGTTCGTGGCTATGTACGTCCGGCGCGAGGCCGTGCTCAGCTCGCAGATCGAAGGCACCTGCTGGACCTGCTCTTCCAGTGGCCGCTGCTCAACGTGAACCTGGCCAGGGACCGCCTGGGCGTTTCCTACGTGACCGCGAGCAAGCTGGTGGAGCAGTTCCAGGAGCTGGGCCTGGTGGAGGAGATCACCGGCGCCCAGCGCAACCGCCGCTACCGCTACACGCCCTACCTGGCACTGTTCCGGGAGACGGAAGCGGAGCCGGCGCCGACCGTACCCGTGCAGACGACGGAGACGACACCGTGACCGAGGGCGAGAGGTGCCGGTTTGCAAGCGTACGGCCTCTTGCCGTACGATACTGGTAGCAGCGCAGGCGCTGCCCGACGAGGAGGCTGGAGGTAGAGGATGGCCCGTGTCCGTGCAGGCGCTAAGCGGGAGCGCCTGGAGGCGCGCATCTCCCCGGAGCAGAAGGCGCTCTTTCAGCGCGCCGCCGACCTGGCCGGGCGCAGCCTGACCGATTTCGTGATTGGCAGCGTCCAGGCAGCCGCGGAGGCGACCATCCGCACACACCAGGTGCTGGAGCTGTCCGCGCGTGAGACGGAGGCCTTCCTGGCAGCGCTCCAGGACCCGCCGCCGCCAAACGAGCGGCTGCGCGCCGCGGCCGAGCGGCATCGGGCCCTCGCCGACGGGTAGCGCGTGACGCACGGCCGCTACCGGTCCGAAACGCTGGGCGAGCGCCATCCTCGGGCGGACTTCTCCTGCGGAGTCGAGGCGCTCGATCGGTACTTCCACCAGCAGGCCGGCCAGGATCAGCGGCGTGGACTGGCGGTTCCCTACGTGCTGGTGGACACGACCAGCGGGGCCGTGGTGGGCTACTACACGCTCAGCACGCTCTCGATCGTCCCCGCGAGTCTTCCCGTCGCGGTGACCCGACGGCTGCCACGCTACCAGACCTTTCCGGGCATCCTCATCGGGCGACTGGCGGTCGACCAGCGCGCTCGCGGGCAGGGCCTGGGCGCGATGCTGCTCATGGACGCGCTGCGCCGCTGCCTCGACCTCAGCCGGCAGATCGGGGCGATGGCGGTCGTCGTGGATGCCAGGGACGAGGCTGCCCGCGCGTTCTACGAGCGCTACGGTTTCCTGCGCCTGGTGGACCACGACTATCGCCTGTTCCTCCCGATGGCCACGATCGCCCAACTCTAGCTGCCCGTGCGTCGTGACGGGTGCCCGTCACGTTTTTGCGGGCGGAAGGTGTAGGGGCAGGCCCCTGTGCCTGCCCCACCGCGTGGCAGGCCGGGGGCTCTGGAACGGTACCCACCGTGCAGCGGCAGGCGTACGGGGCCTGGCGTCGGCGAGGTCCGCGGGCCGGTGCCGGCGCCCGCGGTGGGGCAGGCACCGGGGCCTGCCCCTATGGGGGGAACGCCGGGGCCGCGCACTCCAGGGCTGCGCCTGAGGGGTGCTGTCCCGCGACCCCCGGCCTGCCACGCGGTGGGGCAGGCACAGGGG
>JACQUR010000459.1 GCA_016210245.1 Chloroflexota bacterium | reverse complement strand
CGCGGTCGGGGCCTCCAGCACGCTGACCGTGGCGGTGGTCGACTTCGCCGATACCCGTGCCGCCCCGCTGGCGACCACGGCCACCCATGGCACTGTAACCGTCGCCCTGCCGCCCTCGCTCACGGCCATCTCCCCGACCGGCGGCCCGGGCAGAGGCGGGACCCTGGTCACCCTCAGCGGCAGCAACTTCCAGGGCGGCGCCAGCGTGACCCTTGGCGGCCGAGCGGCAACCCAGGTCAGCGTCACCGACGCCACCAGCCTCACCGCCCGAACGCCCCCGCACAGCCGGACGGTGGCGGACGTGAATGGCAATGGCAGCGTCACCGCCGTGGACGCCCTATGCGTCCTGCGCCAGGTGGCCGCGCTGCCCGAGGTCCCCAATTGCCCCGTATCGGCCCTGCAGACGGCCGTGGATGTGGCGGTAGCCAATCCGGATGGCCTCAGCGCCACTCTGGCCAACGGCTTCACCTACCAGCACGCCGACGTGAACGGCAGCGGCAACGTGACCGCCGTGGACGCGCTATGTGTCCTGCGCCAGGTGGCAGCCCTGCCAGCTACGGACGCTTGCCCTGCCCCAGCGGCGGCTTCGGCGCCGGCGCCAGGAGCGGCTGTCCTGCAAGGTCCGTCCGCTCCTGTCGGCAAGTCAGGGACTCAAGGTGGGCGCAGAGCAGACGGATGACCGTACATCAGGCGCCACGCTGGGCCAGGCTTTGTCCACATCCTCTGGCATAGCCCGGCTTTTTCACCGGCTGCCGAGCGAGCCTGCACAGGCGGGCCGCCCGTGCCACCAACGGGGAGTCCCGTGGCACAGGCGCTCGCCTGCGCCGCCCCGGTACATTGCCCGGGCCAGGCGGGCGTGGCAGTACTGATGCGTTCGGCTGAGGTCTGGTGGCCTAGAGGGGACCGCCCCTGGCCCGTATGCCGGCCAGTAACGCCCGCACTTCCGCCCCTGACCGCAAGTGGAGGACCTGGCGACCAGCGCGGTACTCCTCGATTCTGCGGCGCAGCGAGGGGCGGTGCAGCCGAGGAAAGTCCCAGATCCAGTGCAAGGACGCCCAGTCGAGCCGCTCCGGGCAATCCGCACTGAGGTCAGGACGCGTCCTGCCACGAAAGGTGAGTCAACGCCTTACCGCTCGCCACAGGCAGAGCGTGCGTGGGAGATCGAGCAGGACGACGGTGTCCGCGGCGGCGAGACGCACCTCCAACCCCGTGCCGCCCCAGTTGCCGTCAATGATCCACGAGCTGGACTGCACGAGCTGCTCGAGGGTTCTGAGCCTCTCCTCGCGTGGGAGCTCGACCCAGCCCGGCTGCAGAAAGAGCGCGTCCAGGTGGAACACCGGCAGGCCCAGTGCCTCTCCGAGCTCCAGCGCGAGCGTCGATTTCCCCGCCCCGCCCGAACCGACGATGACGATTCGTCGCATGTCGATCTGACCGACCGTCCACTCTGTGACGAATCGCTCGACGTCCGGGGGGACATCCCCAGATCTTGTCCTACGAGGAGGCTGCCCTGGCGGTCCACTCATCTACCTTCTCGCCCGCCACCTCCAGCCCGCGCTGCTCGATCCGTCGCATCTCGGCGCGCTCCTCCCCGCTCAGACGGTCCCCGGCTTCCAGCTTTGCGTGGAGCGCCTCCAGGCGGGTCAGGTGGTCGGCCGGAAGTTGGGCCCTCACGAACTGCCGCCGCTGCGCGGCGCGCTCGCGGTCGCTCCCACTCGCCGCGGGCGCCGACGGCCGTGCCTTCGCCAGCTCCTCCAGGGTGCGGAGAATGGCATCTCGGTGGACGAGCGTGCGGCTGTCGAACCGTGCCGCCGGGAGTTGTCCACTCGTGACACAGTTCCTGGCGGCATGAATGCTGCCCCCCAGCGCCCGCGCCGCCTGGCCGGTGGCCAGGTACTCGCTCACAGCGTGTCGGGATCCAGGGCCTGGGTCCGGTGCTCGCGATGTTCGGAGACCGCCTCGTCGGCCAACTGAGCGAGGAATTCGCCCGAGTCGGTGAGGGCTTCCTGCCAGCGTCGGTCAGCAGCAAGCTCTTCGAGGATCCAAGCCGCCAGCGCCTCTTGCTCGGACTCCGGGAGCTTGGAGGCCTCGGCAAACGCCTTCGTCAGGAGTTTGCTCATTGCCACACCTCGTCGCGGAATCCCCGGCCATTCTACCATCTGCCTCGTCCACGGCCTCTGTCCGCCGTTTCTCTACTCCATGGCCGGCCGTGCCGGCGGCCACGTGCAAGCACACGAGGCGGAGCGGTGCCGGGCCGAGACGCTCGGCGTCGCCCACACGACCGTTGGCGACTGGCGCGCCGCGCTCGCGGACCCATACCCGGTGTTCCAGCAGGCAGACTGTTCGGTCTGCGCCGAGGATGTGGCTGGGTTGCGGGCGGAGGGGAGCGGCCTCAAGCGCCTGGGAGCGGCGTGGCGGGCCGCTCCAGGCCGAGCACCGCCGCGAGACCGCGTCCGATGGCGACCATGTCTGCGAGGGAAACCAGAGGCGCGGGCGGGCGATGGTTGAAGTCGACCGCGCTGGCAAGAAGATGCGCAGGAATCCTATGGCGCGTTCTTCTGGATTGCCGTGGAGGGCGAGAGTTCGCCAGCCTGCCCGATCCTGGCTCTCGGCCGTTTGGCTGGCCTATAGGGATTTTGCACGTCATCCGATTAGGCGTATAATGCCTATAGGATGAGCACGACGCTACACGTACCAGGTGAGATCGCCACCTGGCTAGTGCATCGCGACACGCCGGTAGTTGCCGATGCCGTGGCCCGCGCGGCCAGCATCGGGCTGGTTTCGGCCGAAGAGTACCTTGGGCGCCTGTGCCGGCGAGGAGAACTCGTCCGTCGCGGCCCGGGGGTTTTCACTTTGCCTCGTCATGGCCGACCTGAGCTGGCACTCACCCCGCTCCTCAGGCGAGTGAACGCCGCCCTCTGCCGGGATCTGCCGATGACGCCCGTCGTGGCCTGGACGACCGAATGGGTCGCTCCGTATGCCCCCAATGTGCCGAACCGCCACTGGACCATACTCGAGGCGGCTCCCTTTGCGCTCTCGGCCGTGGCTGATGTCTTGGCCCGGGACCGCCTGCGCGCCGTCGTCGCCCCCGCCCCGAAGGCCGTTCCCGACCTGCTGCGACTGTTCGATCGGCCGCTGGTGCTGTGGCCGCATACCGAGACGTACGCGACAGAGCGGCGGCGCTGCCTGCTCGTCCCGGAACCCGAGCGGCTGGTGGTTGACCTCTACTTCGCCGTGACCCGGCGCGGGGTGCCCTATCCCGAGAACGACCTGGCCGTCGTCCTTGCCCGTCTGGTCGCCGAGCGGGATCTCAACATCGGGATAATCCTCGCCTATGCGAGGCGCCGGCGCATCGGTTCCGAGATAGCCTCCTACCTCCGTTCGCTCGACCGTCTGCCCCCAGATGTCGCTGCCGCGGTGAAGGTGGTTGCCGGCAGGAGGACATCCGAAAAAGCGGGTGCCAGGTAATGCACGAGACGCTGGTGCGTCACCGCGACCAGTTGCTTGGACAGGCGGAGTGCTTCGACCTCACCTGCTTGCCTGAACTCGGCCGGGGGATCAGCCCAGCGCTCGTGGAGAAGGCGGTCCACGCCTTCGAGTACATCGGTCAGCTTGCCCAGAGTGGAATCGCCTTCGTCTTCACCGGTGGCACGGCCGCTCAGCTTCTCCTGGCCGGCGGCTCCTCACGATTGAGCAAGGACGTCGACGTCATCGCGCTCTCAAGCGATAGCGACGACTGGCGACGGGTCGTCGCAGCGATCGCGGGACGGTTCGGCGGCGAGGTCTACGCCGCGACCGAGGAGCGGCGAGAGCACGGAGGGTTGGAAATCCCGGCGATGCACTTCGTCGTGAGCTATCCCACCATGTACCCGTCGGGCGCTCTCCCCGACATCGAACTGGACGTGGTCTTCGCTGGCGCACACTTCCCGCTTCAGGATACCGACCTGCGGACGCGGCTCTACCAGCCAAAGTCACTGCTGAGCGTTCGCACCCCGACGGTGGAGGGCCTCTTCGGCGGCAAGCTCACCACGCTCGGCCCGGGGACAATCGGCATCCCTCGTGGAAAGGCTAACTTCGACTTGGCTGTTGGCAAACAACTCTTCGATCTCAGGCATCTACTCTCCCGCGTCCGCGACGTGGGGGCCGTAGCCAGCTCCTACCTGGCCGCCTTTGAGCAGCAGATTCGCTACCATCCCGCCGATGCCCGCCCAACGCTTGAGGCGACCCTAGCAGACGCGCTCTACGCGCTCAAGCTGCTTTCGGCCGCACCTGGCATGAAAGGCCCGAACTCGGAGTGGAGTGGGGATCTCGCGCAGCTCTCTCAGGCGGCGGTGAAGCTCCGCGGTTACGTTGGGGACAACGAGCAGTTCGACCGGGTCGGCGCTCGACAGGCGGCGAGCCGAGTGGCGCTGATGCTTGTCCTCGTCCGCAAAGTGCTGGTTGAGCACCTTCCGCCCGACGATGCCCTCACGCGCTGGGAGGCGCACACCGCGCGCATCGCACGCGATCGGTTGGACCACATGGCCGTGAAGGCAGCCCAGCAACGCCTGCGCGCCGTTCCCTGGGCGGAACGACCGCACCTGCACCTGAAGGAGTTCGTCCAGACGGTTGGTCCAGAGGCACTCCTTTGCTGGGACGCGGCGCTCCAGGAGTTGCTGCCTGCGTGAGCCGAGTTGATCGGCGCGCCAGGCGGCGTCGACGCTGCTGCAGCCCCGGGACTATACTCACCACACAAGGCGGTGCCTCGACCGCCGCGCACCGTCCTGGTTGCGTGGACCCGTGGCGCGGACTCTGGGAATGACCGTGCCAACGCGCGGGACCTGAGAGCTATCCCACGTCCCCCTGGAGCAGTCATCTCGCAGTCGAGCACCTCGTCGTGGCGCACGAGCATTGTGTACCGCTATGACTGGGAGCAGTGGGCGCAAGAGGCAGTGACCCTGCCCTGTTCGTTCCCGGCTGACGTGTGGCAACTCGGGTCATGTCAATCGCCAGGGCAGTCCATCCTGGCTCGGCTCGCCACCTCCGATGCCATCTCCATCCTCGCTCCCACCGCGACCCCTACGCCCACGTTCACACCCACCCCTATGCCCACACCCATGCCCACGTCCACGCCACCCTCTGGTCCGACGGCCACGCCCTCTGGAACAGTGGCCACGGTGAGCATCCAGCCGCCCACGGCCTTCGTCGCCCCGGGCGGGACCGCCACCATCGCCCTCCAGGCCAGTCTGCCCGGCGGGGTCAGCCTGGGCGCGTGGACCGTGGAGGTCAGCTATGACCCGGCCGTGGTCTCGGCCACAGCCTGCACCACCCCTCTCCGCTCCAGGTCAGCCAGGTCGTCCGACGCCGTACGCTTGCTCACCTGGAACAGCCGCTGGTACTCCGCGTTGGTGAGCCGGCCGCTGGCCTTCACGTGGAGCACCGCGAAGAGCGCCTCGGCAATCTTCCTGTTGCGAGGCTTGGACGGGTGAGGGCGCTTCAGGTCCTCCGGGCGTAGCGGCGGGGGCAACCCGCCCGGGTTGAGGAACGTGATCCTGTCAGCAACGAAGCCTGGATGGTGAGCTGGCACTCAGGAGTAGTCGCCGATCCAGAGCACGTGGGGAAGATGCCCGATGGCTCGGTAGAGCTTGGCGTCGGCGGTAACGAACGGGATGTCCAGCCTCTGGGCTAGGGCCAGGTACAGGGCGTCGTAGAAGGCGCAGCGATGCTGGTGGACCAGAGAGTAGGCGGCCAGGATGAGATCCTCATCGCTGAAGGTTTGGAGGCGTAAGGCCAGGAATTTCTCCACCGCCTGTTTGCCTTGAGTCGTGGTAAGGCGTGGCGCACGCCCCAGGGTGGCCACCGTGATGGCTGAAGGGACCTCGTAGCGGATCTGGCCAGGGGCCACCAGCGCTGTCTGGCCGAAAGCGAATCGATCGAGCAGCAGTAGCGCCCTGTCCGCCCCCTCCTCGTCGGCCAGGTGCCACTTGGCGGCGACCGAGGCGTCGACCACCACAGCCCTAGCGAGGTCGGCCATAGGCGCGCCGCTCCTGCTCCCTGCTCTTGCGCACCAGGTCAGCGGTGGCCAGCGGGGTAATCACGCACTGCTGGCGCAGGGCCAGGATCTCAGCCACCAGCGCCTTTCGCCTGGCTATCTCCTCCTGGGAGGGTGGCTGGAAGATCGCGCGCTCTCTGTCTGTGGGCGCCTCCCTGCTGGCTGGCTTGGCTGGTCGCAGGACCGCCTCCAGGTCCTCCTGCTTGATGCGAATGGCGCGCGGCCCCACGCGATGGGCCGGGAGCCTCTCGGCGGCGATCCACCGCCAGATGGTCGAGGGGTTGACCTTCAGTATTCGCGCCGCCTCGAGGATGGTGTAGAACTGGCTATCAGCACTTCTGACCATAGCTACCACCTCGCATAGCATACTATTGCTTGCATACGTTGTCAAAGTGACAAGAGAAGCGGGCTTGCCCTGCGGAGCAATCTCGTGACCCCCGTCAGCAAGCCACTTTGAGGCCGCCACGAGCCGCAGGAATGGGGTTGATGACGCTTCTGCAGGCCCAGCCTTGGGCATCACCTCAGGCGATTCACCAGCCGCGAAAGCTCGATGCGTGGCGCGGTAGCACGCGGATGGGCCGGAGGAGTAGTGGCTGAGACGACCTGGTCGGTGCCGACATACAACTGCCCAAAGTTCGATGATCGAGAAGCGCGGATTCCTCGTCAATTCTACCATCCGCCCATCAGAGCCCGGAATACTACGGGCATGGGGCGGAGTACCGCTTCGACGCCCCGGTGTAGATTCCGTCTGAAAAGTGACCCACTTTCCGCCTGAAAAGTGACCCGCCCCTCTGGCAGGATCACCGCTCGTGGGAGCACCTGCGAGGAGGGAAATAGGGAGGGATGCTGACGGTGGAAGGATGG
>JACQUR010000454.1 GCA_016210245.1 Chloroflexota bacterium | reverse complement strand
GCCCGTCCCTTGCCTTCATCTGTAGGGGCAGACGGCCCTGTCTGCCCGCCGCCTGCCTTCATCTGTAGGGGCAGACGGCCCTGTCTGCCCGCCGCCCCGAGGGCGGCAAGGGGTGGTGGCCAGGGGGCCGGCCAGCAGCTCTCCTCCAGCCCCCTGGGCACCACGCTCTGCCGCCCTCGGGGCGGCGGGGCGACAGAGCCGTCGCCCCCTACGACCTCCACGCACCAGAACTGGGCAGACTCCCAGCGATGGCCTTGCTTGTGTGGAGCGGCGCAGGCTGCTATAATGCTGTCGTGCGCCGAAGTGGCGGAATTGGTAGACGCGCTACGTTCAGGGCGTAGTAGCTGTACGGCTGTCGGGGTTCGAGTCCCCGCTTCGGCACCAACCCTTGCCATGAGCCCGTCCTGGTCCCGACCTGGACGGGCGATCTTTTTCACCTCGATCTCCACAAGCCGCCTCTCCCCCCGCCTGCTCCTCCTGCCCGCCGGTGCCTGGCGTGCGAGGCTGTGGCCGTCCGGATGCGTGGCGTACAAGCAGCGGCGGCCGGTGCGCTGCAGGACGAAGCGGGGATGAGTCCTGAGCAGCAGCGGGCGCGGCGTGTACTGGCTCATTGTATCGCAGACGCCCCTCCTCCTATGCGATCATGGGGCGACCACCCGAATCCGTAGATGCTGACCTCGAGCGCCTTCACCCACGGGTGAAGGCGCTCGAGGTCAGCATCTACGGATCAAGGCGACCACGTCAGCCCTTGACGGCGCATGGGGGGAATAGGGTACACCCATGCAGGAGCGGCCAAGTGGGGACGTGAGGAGGCGTCGACGTATGCATGAGCAACCTGGTTCGAACCATGCCTGTGTACTGCGCGAGCTGGCCAGGCCAGCGGTCCTGGCCGTGGCGGCACTGCTCTTGTCCACGGTCGTCGCTGCCTGTGGCCTGTTCAACCCTGCCCCGAAGGAGCCCACGCCCCGCGAGGCGCTCGACCGCGCCGCCGAGGCGATGGAGCAGTTGAAGTCCGCCCACTTCAGCCTGGAGACGGAGGGCGGGGCTCTGCAGCTCGGGCCGGGTATCTCCGTGGCCACCGCGGAAGGCGACGTGGTGAGCCCGGACCGGGTGCGTCTGAAGTTCACCCTGCGCCTGGGCACGATGAGCGCCGAGTCCCAGTTGGTGGCCATCGGCGAGCAGCTCTACCTCACCAACCCGCTCACCGGCCGCTGGGAGAAGGTGCCGGTGAAGCTGGCCGCGCCGCAGCTCCTCCACCGAGAGCGCGGCGTGTCCAACGTGCTGCGCAAGGTGGCCGATCCCCAGAAGATCGCCACCGAAACGCTGGACGGCGCCAGGACCTACCACCTTCGAGGCTCGGTGCCAGCGTCGCCTATCGCCCAGATGGTCGGGGGGCAGCCAATGGGCGAGTCGGTGGTCGGGGAGGTCTGGGTGGACGCCGACGACTTCCGCGTGCGCCAGGTCCGGCTGGAGGGAGCCATCGGCCCGGGCGACAAGGCCACCACGGTGCGCCTGCTCAAGCTCTCCCGGTTCGACGAGCCAATCTCCATCGAGCCGCCCCTCTAGGCCGTGGCCACCCCTCGGATCGAGGCCGCCAGCCCGCTCCATGCCTACCTGGCGCTCGCCGCGCTCTCGGCGGCCGTCTTCCTGGGCGCGCTGGACCAGACGGTGGTGGTCACAGCGCTGCCGTCCGTGATCGCCGACCTCCAGGTCCCCTTTACGCGGCTGAACGAGGCTGCCTGGATCGTCACCGCCTACCTGCTGGGCTACACGGTGGCTATGCCCCTGGTGGGCCGCATGTCGGACGTCTACGGGCGACGGCGGGTCTTCACCGCCTGCCTGCTGCTCTTTGGAGCCACCTCCTTCCTGTGCGGAGCAGCGCGCGGCCTGGAGTGGCTGATCCTCGCTCGGGGGCTGCAGGCGGTCGGCGGCGGGGCGCTGCTGCCCGTGACCCTGGCCGTGGTGGGCGACCTCGTCCCCGAGCGGCGGCGCAGCCTGCTGCTGGGCGCGGTCGGCGCGGCCGCGGAAGCCGGCGGCGTTCTGGGGCCGCTCTACGGCGCCCTCCTGCTGGACTCCCTGAGCTGGCGCTGGATCTTCTACCTGAACCTGCCCCTGGTGTTGGTGCTCCTGGGCGCGGTGCATCTGACCTACCGACACCCATCCAGCGGCACGGCCGGGTCGGTGGACTACCCGGGCGCCCTGCTGCTCGGGACCGGTCTGGGGTCCCTGACGCTGGGGCTCTCGCGCGAGGTAGGCCAGGCGGGGGCGCCGCAGGTCCAATGGGAACTGGTCGCGCTGGCCGTCGTCCTGCTGGCCGCCTTCGTGGTGTGGGAGGGGCGGGCCAAGGTGCCGCTGGTCGACCTGGCCCTGTTCCACGTCGTCCCCTTTGCGGCCGGCAATGCCGCCAGCCTGCTCGCCGGGGCGGCCCTCATCGTGGCCATGGTGGACGTGCCGCTCTGGTCGGCCACCGTTCTCCAGCGCCCGGCGGTGGAGGGCGGACTGCTGCTGATGCGCCTCACCGTGGCGATCCCGGTCGGCGCGCTGCTGGGCGGCCTGCTCGCCCGCACGCTGGGCTATCGTTTGGCCACGGCGGCCGGCCTGGGCCTCAGCGCCGCCGGCCTCTCGCTCCTCGCCCAGTGGCGCCCGGACACGCCGCTGGAGCAGATGACCCGCGACCTGGCGCTCTCGGGGGCAGGCTTCGGCCTGATCATCGCCCCGCTCACCGCCGTGGTGATGGCCTGGGCCGGCCCTGCCCGCGCGGGCGTGGCCTCCGCGCTGGTAACGGTGATGCGCATGGTCGGGATGACCATCGGCCTGTCGGCACTCACCGCCTGGGGCCTGGCTCGCTTCAACGCCCTGGTGGCTAACCTGCCGCTGCCCCTGCCCCTGCTCGACGAGGCGCCGGAAGCGCTCCAGCAGCGGCTGCTCGACTACCAGCAGCGCGTGCTGGAAGCGACCCTGGCGGTCTTTGGCGAGATCTTCCTGGCCGCGGCCCTCGTGTGCCTGCTGGCCCTCGTGCCCGCCCTGCTGCTGAGAGGGAGGGACGCCAGGATGCAGGAGGCAGAAGGCAGTAAGCAGTAAGCAGATGCCTTCTGCCTTCTGCCTTCTGCCTTCTGCCTCCTGCCTCCTGCCTCCTGCCTCCTAGCCCGCCCGCTGGGGTCCGAGCGCGACGAGGATCCAGTAGGCGAGCGATTCGGCCAGCGCATCGCGCAGCCGGCGCAGGTAGGCCCGGTCGTCGCCCAGCGGGCGCGCGCCCGCGGTTGCCACCGACACGCCCATCACCAGGGCCAGAGCGCAATCGGACTGCAGGCCCTGCGCCTGGAGGTCGGGGCGGTAGCCCCAGCAGCCGAGACGCGGATTGAGCTCTCCGCTGGGCAGCGGCCGAGGGGCATAGAAGTCGACTACCGCCTCGGTGACCTTGCTGCACAGGTACGACCACAGCGTGCTGCACAGGGGACCGGTGATCCCCAGGTCCGCCAGGGTGAGGGGGCGGCCCTCGTGGAGGACCCAGAACTGCACCAGGTCCGTGCCCGGCTCCCCTGGCGGCTCGTGCTGGACCGCGCTGCACTGGAGCTGAAACGCGCGCCCGCCGATGCGCAAGCGCTGCGACAGGGCCGGACGCGAGAGATCAGGCAGCGGCGCTACCCACTCGGGCTGGTTGGCGTAGCTCATCCTCAACCGGTGCCTCCCCTTGAGGAGTATCCTCCGTGGCCTGGCCCGAGCGCAACGCGTCCGGTGAGCAGGGGTCAGGGGCCAGGGGCCAGGGGCCAGCCGTCAGCCATCGGTGAGGCATGCGACTTGCCCAGTGGCCAGCGATCGGAGGCCGTGCCCACTGATCACTGACCACTGGCCACTGATCACTGGCCGCTGGCCACTGGCCACTGACGGCTCACGAGGTTGCACCATGAAATGGGCAGGCATCATTGGAATCGTCCTGGTAGCGGCGCTCGGGCTGGCCCTGGCCGCCCGAGTCGCCTCCCCGCCCGCGCCCGAGGGCGAGGCTGAGCTGGCTGCTTCGGCCGCCGACCGGGAGGCGCCGCCCGGGCTGCCGGCGGGTGGCGAGGCGCCGGCGAGCGCCCCGACCGCCGGCAGCCCCACCACGGCCGGCTCGCCCGCCGCGACCGCCAGCCCGGCGGCCACGCCCGTCGCTTCCGCCGCCGAGCAGGACCTGGTCGGGCTGCTGGCCGCCATGGCCGACAAGCTGGATGCGGTCCGCGATGCCATCCGCGACCGCGACGCCAACAGCCTGCTGCGCTTCCAGCACGACCTGCTGGGGGACATCCAGCGCGCGAAGGACCTGGCCAAGCAGGACGACAGCCGCGAAGGCCGGGCGGTCCGCGACGCGCTGGACCAGGTGGAAGCAGGGCTGTCGGGCGATCTGGCCAAACTCGACGGCTCCGTTCGCAGGCTCTCGGACGCGACCGTCGCCCTGGCCCGCGCGCGGGGCGCCAGTCTGGCGCCCCGGCCCGAGCGGGTTGAGAACCTCCAGCGCTTCGCGCAGGACGCCGCGCGCAGGGTAGCGAACTTCCAGAAAGGCTACCAGGAGGGCGACCCCAGCCGGCTGCTGCGGCTCCAGCGCGACCTGCTGCAGTTGGCCAACGACGGCCTGGCCAGTCTGCGCAACAGCCAGTCGCCCCAAGCTCAGCAGGTCAAGGCGGCGCTGCAGGACATCCAGGCCGCGCTCCCCTCCGACCTGCAGCGGCTCGAGTCCGCCCGCCTCAAGCTCCTGGAAGCCTCCGGCGAGCGTGTCCAGCCCACGCCAGCGCCCAGCCCAGCCGCCAGTCCGGCCGCCAGCCCGGCTCCGACGCCGGGCCCCCGGTAGCGGCCGAGCGGGCACCACATAGGGTGGTGCTGACGCAGGGGCTCGCCAGGAAACAACCTGGTACACTGTGACTCCTGATTCGTGGGGTGGTATCCGAGCCGCGACCGT
>JACQUR010000476.1 GCA_016210245.1 Chloroflexota bacterium | reverse complement strand
GAGACGCCCGCCCCACCGAATCGGGCTCAACCCTCCGGATCGCTGTCATCCGGCGACCTCGTCTGTATCCCATCGCCCTACATGGCCCTGGCCGAGAAGAGGTAGAGCGCGGTCAGCACGGTCGCCAGGAGCGCGATCGCCAGGTCCTGCCGCGGGCCGAAGCGGCGCGCCAGCAGGCCCAGCCCCACGCACAGCAGGATGGCCACCAGCATCAGGTTCATGGCGGCGGGAGCCTCACAGTCCGACCAGCCGGCGCAGCCAGCCCGGCGTGGCCGAGCGAGCCTCGTTGAGCACCACCCCGCGCAGCCTGGCCGGGTCGAACTGCTCGATCGCCCGGTTGGCCAGCGCGATCGGGGTGAGACCGGCCCGCACCACCAGGATCACGCCGTCCGCCAGGTCGGCCAGCAGCCGCGCGTCGCTGCGCGCCAGGATGGGCGGCAGGTCCAGGATGACCAGGTCGTGGCGCTGGCGCAGCGCCTCGATCGCCGTCGCCATGCGGCTCGAGCGCAGCAGGCGACCCGGGCTGGCACTCGGCTCGCCGGCCGGCACGAGGGCCAGGTTGTCCAGGCCGGTCGCACGACAGACGACCTGGATCGGCCGGCCGTCCAGCAGGTACTCGGCCAGGCCCGGGGCGGGCTCGAGGCCGAAGTCCGCGGCCAGGACTGGCCGCGAGAGATCGGTTTCGACCACCGCCACCCGGCGCTCCGGGAAGTCCTGGGCGAGGGTGACCCCAAGGCCCAGGGCCAACGTCGTCTTGCCCTCGCCGGCCAGGGCGCTGCACACCGCCAGGGTTTCGGGTGCGCCGATGCCCGCGCGGGTGTAGATGAGGCGGAAGAACTCGTCCGCGCCGGGGAGCAGCCAGGTCGGCCTGGTGTCGGCCGGGGCTGGCTCGACCGAGGCGCCGGGCGCCAGCCAGTCGGCTGGCACCGCGGTGAGCTCAGCGGCAGCGGTGCTGTGGGCCATGGGAAGGGCCTCCTCTCGCGTTGCGACCACTGGACCAAGTCCACAGTCGACAGTTCACAGTCGACAGTCCGCTAGCCTCCTTTCGACTGTGGACTGTTGACTGTCGGCTCGGCATACGTGCCTCCTGGAGTGGGCGGTGTCGCCCCGGCTACGAAGCCGATCGCTCGACGGGCGACATCCGGGCCGGCCGCCTGTGCGGACGGCGCGAGCTGGAGGCGGGGAACGGCGCCCAGGACGCGGGCGCCCGGCCCCAGATCGGCCTCGGAGCGCACTGCGCGATCGGTGGCCATCAGCAGCACCAGCAGGATGGCGCTGAGCCCCAGCCCGACCAGCAGGCCGGCGGCCGGGAAGATGAGCCGCTTGCGCCGCTCGCGGATGGCGGTGGTCGGCACTTGCGGCGGGTCGACCACCTGGAAGACCAGCTCCTGCCCCTCCAGCGACGACGAGGCGTTGAGCCCGGCTTGCTCCAGCGCCGCCCTGGCCCGCTCGAGGTCGCTCTGGGTCAGGGTGACGCGCTGCACCAGCTCGGCAAGCTGCGGCTCGGTGGCGACCAGCGGCAGCCCCAGCCGCGAGGCGGGCGTGTTGGCCAGGTCGCGGTTCGGGTCGATCGCCGTCAGACGCGGATTGGCCGCCACGTAGCGGCGCATGGCCTCGTTCGCCTGGGCGTACGCCTCCTCGGCCGCCTGGAGGCGCGCCTGGTAGAAGGAGATGGCCGCCCCGGCCTGGCGGGTACGGTCCGCGGTCGCTCGATCTTTGAACGCTTCGACCAGGGCGTTGTTGAGCTCGAACGAGAGCTGGGGCGTCTCGGCGCGGAAGCGCAGCACCAGCAGGTGCTTGCCGCTGGTGAAGGCCGACAGGCCGTCCTCCACGATCTTACGGACCCGCTCTTCGCCTTTGAGCGTGCCGACGAGCGGGGCGAGGGAGGTGCGGTTGGCCACGTCCAGCAGGAAGGCGCGGGTGCGCAGCGCCTCGCCCAGGCGCTCGCTCTGGTTCTGGGCTGGGGTGAGGAAGTTGGCCGAGTCGTCGCTGTACGCGAGGTACGCTGGACGCTCGACCCAGATCCCGGCCCAGGTCTCGTAGAACACGGGCGTCGTCAGCAGGGCGATCGGCCCGACGATCAGCGGGATGAGCACCGGCGGCAGCAGCAGCAGAAGCGTGTGTCGAAAGAACGTCTCCAGGTACTTGGCGATCACGCGGCTCTCCTCGATCCACGCCCGGCCAGCGCTGCCTCAGCCACCAGGTCGAGCAAGGCGTGGTTGTTGGCCTGGGCGTCGAACTTGTGGCGGGCCAGGGCATGGCCCGCGCGCCCCATGCGCTGGCGAAGCTGGGCGTCGCCGACGAGCGCCTCGAGCGCCTGGCGCAGGGCGCCAGCGTTGCCGGCCGGGACGAGCAGCCCGGACTCGCCCGGACGGACGGCCTCGCCCAGGGCGCCCACGTCGGTGGTGACCACTGGCAGCCCGGCCGCCGTCGCTTCCATCAAGACGATGGCCAGGCACTCGGCCAGGCTGGGAAGGACGAACACATCCGCCTGGGCGAACAGGCGCAGCAGCTCCGGGCTGTTCGGTCCCAGGCCACGATAGAGATACACGTTGCGCTGAGGCGCCACTGCCTCGTGGGTGACGAGGTGCAGCTCGCACCGCTCGGCCAGCCCGGCCCGCAGGCACTCCAGCAGCAGCGGCCCACCCTTGCGGTGAAAGTCCCCCCCGACGAACAGCAGCCGCAGCGGCCGCTCGTCGCCGACCGCTGGCGCGGCCCGGCCCGGGCGGCGCTCGCCCAGCTCGAAGTACGCGGGCGCTGCGCCCGGCGCAAGCACGCGCACGCGCGCCGCCTCAACCCCGTAGTCGTCCACCAGCGAGCGGCGGGCCCACTCGGACCAGGTCACCAGGCCGGCCGCGGCCTGGAAGACCTGCCGATTGAGGCGGTACTTCTGGCGGTCCAGCCAGCCCTCGCCGGCCGGACGATGGCCGTAGGGCTGGCCCACGCGGTCGTAGTTGATCGGCGTGGCGTCGAGCGAGACGATGGCCGGCAGGCGCCGCACCAGGTCCAGCGAGAAGAGCGCCGTTACCTGGGTGTGGAAGACGAGTGCATCATGGGGTGTGCTGGCCAGCGCGAGGCCGAGGGCGCGGCGGGCCCGCCAGCTCGCGCGGGCGGACCAGTTGCTGCCCAGCAGGGGCAGGAGGCAGGCTGGGCCGCGCACCTCGAAGGGAATCGGGAGCCAGGTCGGCAGGAGGTCCGTGTACTCGGCCGCCGCGTCCCGCAAGTTGCGGAAGTGGGTGACGTGGCCAAGGGTCTGCTCCATCACGAACGCGGCTCGAATCTGGGTCATCATGCTCCCATCCTGCCCTGCGCGCCTGGAAGCGCCGTTCAGCCCTGGTTGAGAATCGGTTGGGGCGGACCGGCTCCAGCGCGGATTCTTCACCGGCCGTAGCGCGGGGGCAGCCACAGGGGGCTGCCCCTACGGAGGTTCCGCGTAGGGTCAGCCCCCTGTGGCTGCCCCCGCGCTACGAAACTCCGTGTCTCCGTGGTGAACGTCTCCTCTCAGGAGCCGAGCAGGACCTGCTGGCCTTCGCTCAGCCCGCTCAGGATCTCGGCCTGGCCGGCCGTGGTGATGCCTACCTGCACGTCGGCCAGTCGGCGGCTCGCTCCTTCCAGGTACTCCACGTAGCGACGCGGCCCGGCCGAGTGGACAGCGCGCTGCGGGACGAGCAGGGCGCTGTCCTTCTGCTGGACGGTCACCACCACCTGGGCGGCCGTGCCCAGCAGCGGACGCTCCGTGGGCCAGGCCACCTGGAGCAGCGCCACCGGGCCGAGGCCGCTGTCGGTCGCGGCGAGACTCGCCACCGAGGCGCTGAGCGGCGCGCCCTCCATCCCTTCGAGCTGCACCGTGGCCGCCTGGCCGACGGCCAGGCGGCTGGCCAGACGGTCGGCCACCTCCGCGCGCACGACCAGGTCGCCGGGCCTGGCCAGCACCACCGCCGGGCTGCCAGGCTCCAGCGGGTCGCCCGGGCGGACGTGTACCGCCGCGACGACGCCGGCGAACGGGGCGAGCAGGCGAGTGGCAGCCAGTTGGCGCTCGAGCGCGTCCACCTGGGCCTGGTCCTGGTCGACGCTCTTCTGCAGGGCCAGCACATCGAAGGCGCCGGGATCGCTGTTCTCAGGCGGCGGCTCGGCCTCGGCGCGGGCGCGCTCCAGCGCCGCCCCGCTCGCAGCCACCCGGTCCTCGGCCTCCTGCAGCTCGGCCGGCGTCGGGTGGGTGTTGAGCTCATCGAGGCGGGCGCTCGCGCTATCGAGCGCGGCGCGGGCATCGGCCACGGCGCTCTTCGCCGTCTCAACCTGGTCGGCAGGCGCCCCGGCCTGGAGCGCCTGCAGGTGAGCCTGGGCGCTCTCCAGGCTGGCGCGCGCGTTCTCTACCGCCGCGTTGGCCGTGTCGATCGCGGCCTGGTCGGGGCCCTTGCGGACGCGGTCCAGGCGCTCCTGGGCCAGCTCGGCCCGCAGTTGCGCGAGCTGGAGGGTGCTCCGCGCGATGCCCACCTCCCAGGGCCTGGGCCCTTCGCGCACCCGGGCCAGGCGGTCCTGCGCGTCCTGGAGGCCGAGCCGCGCGTTGGCGATCGTGGCCTCGCGCGCCTCGCGCGTGATGTCGTCCGCCTTCATCGCCTCCGCGGCGCGGAGGGCGTTCTGCGCGCGCTCCACCTCCCGCTCGGCGGCCCGCAGGTCGTTGGGGTCCGGGCCCTGGCTCTGGCGATCCAACTCCGCCTGGGCGCGCTCGACCTCCGCCTGGGCGCCCGCCAGCTCGCGCTCGGCTGTGCGGACCTCCGTTGGATCGGGTCCGCCGGTGGCACGCGCGTGCTCGGCCTCGGCCCGCTGCTGGGCGAGTCGCGCTGCCGCTACCTGTTGTTCGGCGGCCCGCGACTCGGCCGCGCCGGGCCCCGCGGTCAGCCGAGCCAGGTCGGACTCCGCCCGCGCCAGTCCGGTCCGGGCGGCGGCCACAGCCGCCTCGGCCGCGCGTCGGTCGGCGAGCGAGGGGCCCGCCTTCACCCGCTCCAGCGCTGCCTGGGCGCGGCGGTGCTCGGCCTCGGCCTCCCGCACCAGGCTCTGCTGTCGGGCCAGGTCGAGCCGGGTGCGGCGCTCGACCTCGCGCTGGCGGGCCTGGGCCTGCCCCAGGCGCAGTGAGGCGGCCTCGAGCCGAGCCTGGGCCTCGCTCCGCTGTTTCTCGATCGCTTTCGACTCGCCTTGCAGCAGGAGCTGTCCCTGCTCCACCGCCTGGCCCGGCTCGACCGCCACGCTCTCCACGCTGCTGGGCGTCGGGAAGCTGACGGCGACCTCCTCCAGCCCACCCACGCGCCCGCTGAGCGGCAGCAGCTCGGCGATCGGCCCGCGCTGGACCATGGCCGTCTGGCGGCCGGACGGGGCCGCCGCGTTCACGGCCAGGCTGATGGGCACTGCCACATCCGCAGTGGCCAGTTGCGGCCAGACCAGCGGAGCGAGCGCGGCGCTGGCGACAACCAGCAGGGCGACGACTGCTCCTCCGACCAGACTCCATCGGCTCTTGAGTCTCCCGATCATGGACCTACCCTCCGCTTGCCGCTTGCCGATTGCAGATTTGAGATTGGAGATTTGAGATTGAAAGCTTCCTCAAATCTGCAATCTGCAATCGCAAATCTGCGATCGGCCTGCTTCCTATGCTGGACGAGCGCGGTTGAGCAGGCGCTCAGCGCTGGTAGGCGGGCGATTGAGAATCGGTTGAGAGCTCAGAGGGAGTTCAGATTTGAGAGTGCAGAGTGCAGATTGCAATCTGCACTCTGCACTCTCAAATCTGAACTCCCTCT
>JACQUR010000487.1 GCA_016210245.1 Chloroflexota bacterium | reverse complement strand
CCCCTGTGCCTGCCCCCGCGCCACAGCAGGCCCCTGTGCCTGCCCCCGCGCCACAGCAGGCCCCTGTTGCCTGCCCCCGCGCCAACAGCAGGCCCCTGTGCCTGCCCCCGCGCCACAGCAGGCCCCTGTGCCTGCCCCCGCGCTACTTACCCACTCGATCGAGAGCCGCCTGCGCGACGCGCAGGCGGGCGTCGTCGCCGCGGGCGACCTCGCTCAGCGGCACGAGGGCCTGGCGGAGGGCGTCGGCGGCGGGGGAGAGGTCGTAGTAGGTCGCGTTGCGGGCCGTGTCGACCACCTCCTGGAGGCGGCGCCGGACGCGGGCCAGGGCTTCACGGTCGGTCCCCGATTGAGCGGTCTGGAGCTGGGCCAGGTGGTCCTGGAGGAGTCGCGTCCAGCGGAGAAGGTCGCGCGTACCGACCTCCTCCAGCGCCGCTCGGGCGGCGGGGATGCGGGTCGTATCGCCCTGGGCTACCTGGTGGACCAGCACCAGCGCCTCCCGCAGCGCCGCGGCATCCTGCACGCTGTTGTCGCCCAGCGCGGCGTCGGCCGACACCAGGCTGCTCTGCAGGCGTCGCGTGGCCGGGGCCACCCCATCGGGATCGGCCGCCGCCAGCTCGTCCAGGCGTTCCAGCAGGTCCTTTGCCACGCGGCGCAGGCGGAGCGAGGCGGCCTGGGCCTCGGTCATGGTGGGTACGGCAACCGGCTGCTGCGCCCCTGCGCTCCGGGACTCGCTCGGGCTCGAGAAGGCGGTCTGCAGGCGGTCGATCGACGCGGCCACCCGAGCCGGGTCGCCCTCCAGCGCGGCGCGAACCTCGGCCGCGACCACCCGCAGACGGACCGCCCCGAAGTCGTCGTCGCCGGCAATCGCCTGGTCGATCCGGTCCAGCTCGGCCAGGAGGTCGCTCTGGGCGCGCAGCAGGGCAGTGGCGTCGCGGCCGTTCAGGGCGCGCTGGAAGGCCAGCATCTTGCTCTGCAGCGAGCGGGCCATCGGGCCGGGGGTGGGAAGCTTCTCAGGGGCCTGTCCGCCCAGCGAGGCCAGCGCCCGCCATAGCTCGGTCGAGGCGCGGTCTAGCCGCTGGCGGTCGCCCTCGGCACCCTTGAGCAGGTCTGGCAACACCGCGCGCAGCCGGTTGGCCAGAGGCGATTGGTCGACCGCCAGCACCAGTCCCGCTCGATCCAGCTCGCGCAGCAGGTCGCGCTGCGCGCGCAGCAGCTCCGGCATGTCCTCGTTCTGGGCAGCGCGCTGGAGCGCGCTCACCCGGCGCAGCAGGCCCTCGACGTAGACCAGCAGCTTCTGGGAGGGCTCGGCCACCGGCGTGGGCGCGGCTCGCGCGGGCGTCGGGACGGAGACCGCCGTGGGCGGGAGGGTGCTGCCCGTAGGGCTCGGGCTCGCCGAGGTGATCTGGGAGGGCTCCGGCGAGGGCGCTGCTCGGGACGGCTCGGGCGAGGGCGCCCCTCCGCTCGGCTCGGGGGAAGCCACCTCCCGGGATGGCTCCGGGGAAGGCGCCTCCTGGGCAGGCCCCGGGGAGGGCGCCTCCACGGACGGCTCGGGCAAGGTGCTCGTGGCGACCGAGCTCGCCACCTCCGGCGCGCAGCCCGAGACGGCCAGGAGCAGGGCGAGGGCAACCACCAGCCACACTCGACAGTCTTGAGTCCTGAGTGCTGAGTGCTGAGTGGGCGCTCGAAACCTGGCCCGGCGATGCTGCCTCATGGGCTGCTCACTGAAGCAACAACCGTGCCGTGTCCGCTCTGAGACGCGGGGACGCGGAGACGCGGAGACGCGGGGATGAGACAAGGCTGCCTGAGGCCTCGTGTCTCCGCGTCCCCGTGTCTCCGCGTCCCCGCGTCTCAGAGCACCGGTTTCGCCCGCCGGTACTGCCTGGGCCAGGGGAGGTCCTGGCCGAGGGCGTGGGCGGCGTGGAGGGGGAAGTGGGGCTGGCGCAGGAACTCGCGCCCAATGGCCACCAGGTCGGCGCGCCCGCTCCGGACGATCTCCGCCGCGTGGTGGGGATCGGTGATCAAGCCCACCGCCGCGGTCGGGATGGCGGCCTCGCGGCGCACCAGTTCGGCAAAGGGGACCTGGTAGCCGGGGCCCAGGGGGATGTGCTGGCTCGGGGCCAGGCCGCCGGAGCTGCAGTCGATCAGATCCACCCCCCGGCCCTTCAGCGCCACGGCCACCTCCACCACCGCCTCGGGCTCGAGCCCGCCCGTCAGCCAGTCGGTACACGACAGGCGCACGAACAGCGGGCGCGCCTCCGGCCAGACCGCCCGCACTGCGTCGACCACGCGCAGCAGCAGGCGCATGCGGTTCTTCGGTGAGCCACCATAGGCGTCCTGGCGCTGGTTGGAGAGCGGCGACAGGAACTGGTGCAGCAGGTAGCCATGGCCCGCGTGCAGCTCGAGCACCTCGAAGCCCGCGGCGCAGGCGCGCGCGGCGCCAGCGCCGAAGGCCGCCACGATCCGGTCCAGCTCCGGCTCGGAGAGCGCCACGGGCACGGGCCACCCCTGGTCGAAGGGAATGGCGCTCGGGGCAACCGCTGGCTCCGGCCCCCGGCCGCGCGGCAGGGCCCAGTCCGGGCCGCTCCAGGCCTTGCGCCCAGCGTGGGCGAGCTGGAGGCCCACGCTGGCGCCCTGAGACTGGCAGAAGCGGGCGATGCGAGCGAAGGCCTCGCCGTGGGCGTCGGTGTAGATGCCCAGGTCGCCCTCGCTGATGCGCCCGCGCGCCTCCACCGCCGTCGCCTCGACCATCACCAGCCCCGCCCCGCCCGCGGCGCGCGAGCCCAGGTGGACGAGGTGCCAGTCGGTGGGCATGGCATCCGTCCCGGCCGAGTACTGGCACATGGGCGAGAGCATGATCCGATTGCGGAGCTGCACGCCCCGCAGGGTCAGCGGGTCGAAGAGATTGGCCATGGATCGTCCTCTCAAATCGAAAGGAGCACGGGTTCGCCCGGGGCGGTGATGGGATCCTCGATCATGATGCTTACTTTCACGTCGAGGCGCTTCAGAAAATCGAGCAGGGCATCGGTGGAGAATCCCGAGAGGCGTCCACGCACGAGGTTAGAGATGCGCGGCTGGTCGACGCCAAGCTGATTGGCCGCCTGGCTTTGTGACCATCCCCGACGGGCGATGGCACTGCCGATCTGGGCGGCAAGCTGAGCCTTGAAGAGCAGCAGGTCCGCGTCCGGCCGGCCCAGGTCGCGGAAAACGTTGCCGGAGCTCTCGGCGATCCGCTCGTCGATGGGGTTGCTCACCACTTTCCTCCCATCCGGTGTTGGTAGTCCTGTTCAGCGACTCGGAGCCGGCGCTTGATGACCTCCATGCCTGCTCTGTTCATTATGTAGGATTCTACATAGGCGCGCAAGCCTCCCTATGGTGGCGCGGAACGATGAACCTGCGGGGAAGCCTGCCCATTCCTCCGGGACCGGTTCCTACGGGAGGCGGACCAGGCGCCACGTTGGGCCGCGGGTGCTGAGCCAGCGCAGGACGAGGTGGGCAGCGTCGTCGAGCGGGCGCGGTGGGGCGGGACGCTCCAGGCCAGCCAGGGCGGGGGCGAGGGCGGCTCGAGCCGACTCCAGCGAGGGCGCGGCGAGGCGCACCACCAGGCGCGCGGCGTGGACGAGGTAGGCCTGGCGGCCGTCGAACGCCAGGAAGGTATCGGTGTGGGGACTCATGCTGAGCGCGGCCTCCTGGAGCGAGAAGGCCTGGGCCTCGCGGAGCAGCTCGCGCAGGCGAGCCACCTCGGCCACGTCGCCGGCCCGGGCGGCGCCCCGCATCCGCACGCGCAGGCCGCGCAGGGCGGCCCCGCGCTCGCCGGCCAGGAACAGGAGCGCGCTCTGCAGGCGGGTGCGATACTCCGGGCTGGCGCCAGCCCGCGAGGAGAGCCGCAACTCGAACACCTGGGCAGCCAGGCGGCGAGCGCGGGCGGCGGCGCTGGCGCTGCGAAACGGCCCCAGGTACATGGCGCCGTCGGCGCCGACCTCGGCGCTCTGGCTGAGCCGAGGGCGGGCCTCACCCGGGTGGACGCGCAGGAACAGCCTCGGCGGGCGCACGCGCCGCTGGACGTTGTAGCGCGGCTGCAGCTCGCTGATGAGCCGCAGCTCGAGCAGGCTGGCCTCCAGCTCAGAGCCGGTCGGGTACACCTCCAGGTCGGCGGTTGCCTCGGCCAGACCGTCCATGCGCCGGGGCGCGGCGACGGCGTGGCCGAGGTAGGCGGCGACCCGGCTGCGCAGGTTGCTGGCTTTGCCGACGTAGAGCGCCTGGCCGCGATCGTCCCGCAGCACGTAGACGCCTGGCTCGGCCGGCAGGTGGCTCCAGCGCTCGGGGTCGAGCAGCGGGCGTCCCTGGGGGTGATCGGCCGCGGTCAGCACAGCCTCCAGGGTTGGGAACGGGCCCGGGTCGAGCGCCGCCGCCAGGCGGAGCGCGACTCGGGCCGCCAGGCGGGCTTCACCCAGCAGGTCGCCCGAGCGATGGGGCGGCAGACCGAATCGCTCGGCCAGCCGCGCCAGGCTGGGCTTGTCTCGGCTGGCGGCCGGCCCCAGGGCCAGCTCGGCCAGCGTGGCCAGGTCCAGGGCCGGGTTGGCGAGCCCGGGCCGGTTCAGGCGGCTCAGCTCGTAGCCCAGGTGCTCCAGGTGGAGGCGGATATCCGGCCCGATCAGCGGCCAGGCGCCCAGGAACTCGCGCAGCGCCGGCTCGACCACGGCAAAGGTGGGCACCGCGTCGGGGTCGTCCATCCCGCCCCACTCGTCGTACCGACGCGGCCTACCGCCCGCGTAGCCCAGCGCGGTGGCGTAGGTGGCGTCGATGGCCCCCCGTGCGACGCGCACCGCGGCGATCCCGGCCAGGCGGTCGCGCCAGGGGTGGCGCCCGGTGGTGCCCACGACGAGCGAGACGAAGCTGAGCCCTCGCATACAGGGCGAAAGTTAAGCGCCGCGGACAGAAAAGTAAAGCCGGACAGTCTGGGTTGGAGGTTGGAGGTTGGAGGTTGGATCCAACCTCCAACCTTACTGCAGCAGGCGCTGGAGCTGGGCGTCGAGCGTGCTTGCGCTGAGCGCGCCCTGGTGGATGTGGAGCACTCGCCCGTCGCGGCCCACGAAGAAGGTGGTGGGCAGGCCCTCCACCCCGTACCGAGCAGCCACCTCGCCCAGAGGGTCCAGCAGCAGAGGGAAGGTCAGGCCAAGCCCGCGGCCGAAGGGCACCACATCTTCCCGATCCTCCAGCACGTTCACCGCCAGCAGACGCAGGCCCGCGCCGCGGTGGGTCTGGTAGGCCGCCTCCAGCGTGGGCATCTCCGTGCGGCAGGGAACGCACCAGGTCGCCCAGAAGTTGATGACTGCGGGCTGGCCGTCATCTGCCTGGAGCGCGATGCTCTGGCCGTCGGCCGAGGCGAGCGAGAACGAGGGCGCGCGCGTCCCGACGACCGGCAGCCCGCCCGCGCCCTCCTGCGAGCGAAGCCCAGAGCGCCCGGCGAGCGCCTCCAGGCCGCCCCCCAGGAACAGCCAGGCGAGCGCGAGGCCCAGCAGCAGCGCCCCGACCAGCGCCGGGCGTTGCGTGCTGAGCGCTGCGTAGTAGGTCCTGCCGGCGCCACCGGCCGATTGCGTGCTCAAAGGAACCTCGCTGCTCGGCCAGTATTATAGCCCTCCGCCAGCTCTCCTGGGGCTGCTATCCGGTCGGCGGTTGGCAGCGCCTCGAGTGGCCCTGCTCCGAGCGCCAGAACTCGAGCAGCTCGGTGATCAGCCGCGTCAGCTTGTCCGCCTCCTCGTTGACCGTCCGCAGGTAGCCGAGCGCTTGCTCCAGCGGCGTCCCGGCCGCGTTGGACGTGGCGGACTCGGCCGGCACCTGCCGCAACCGTCGCAGCGCGAGCTGGGTGTAGGCCTTGACATTGGCCAAGGGCGTCTTCAGGTCGTGCGCCGCGACCGCCAGATACTCTGCCCAGTACCGCTCCTGGAGCTTGCGCTCGGTCCAATCGTGGAGCAGCAGCACGCGGGCGACCACGCGTCCCTGCCGGTCCTGCACCTCCGAGCGCTGGGCTCGCACCCAGCAGCGGGGGTTGACCAGCTCCAGCTCGACCGGTCGGTCTGCTGCGTTGCCCGTGGGCTGCAGCGCAGCGCTGGCCGCGTCCGCATCCGCGAAGCGGGGCGCCAGCACGGCCACCAGGTCCTGGTGGCTCAGCCCGGCCAGGTGCGCGTCGGCCGGTAGGCCGAAGAGGTGGCGCCCAGCGGCGTTGAGGAGACCGACCCTTCCTTCCGAGTCGTAGGTGAGCACGCCGTCGGGCAACGACTCGAAGATGGACTCGAGCCCGGCGGTCGCCTCCGGCTCCACCACGGAGCCGCGAGGTGCCCGAGCGACGGAGAAACTTCCATCCACGACTCAGCTCCCTACCTCGATCGGCTCGACCAGGGCCTCGCCGATCTGATTGCGAATCGCCTGTTCCATGGCTGCCCGATGGACGCGCCACACCCCGCCGAAGCGGAAGGCCGGAATCTTCCCGGAGCGACACCACAGGCGCACGGTGTTGGACGACACCTTCAAGGCAGTGGCCACTTCCTCGGGCGTCAGGTACTCGCTTGCCATCGCGCCTCGTCACCTCGCTCGAAGCATGAGAGTGCCCGTCCGCGATGCAAGAAGCGTGCCAAAGAAGATCGAAGCCGCCAATTCGGCGAGCCGGGCGCGCCTCGCCACCAATCCGCCAGGAGGGGCCGGTTTCGCCACGGGTTGGAGGCCTCCAACCTCCAACCCGTGGAGAGGCACGCATCTTGCCGCACTCTCCCCTCACAGGAACGCGCACGAAGGTAGCAGGCATGGACGAAGAGAGCACGTGGGAATCTCCCCAACGACGGGGCCGGCGCGAGCACACCTATCCGGCTGGCCACGTGGACCACGAGCTGCCCGAGGGGGTGGAGCCCGACTTCACCGACGAGGTTGGGACCACCGACCCCATCGAGGCGGTAGAGGATGGCGAGCCCTACTTCCCACCGACCGATCCGGTGATTGCGCCTGCCTCGAAGGCGGAGGAAGGGGTAGAGGTGGTGGGCGGGTTCACCCCTACCTCCATGGACGACGTCGGGGCTGAGGGCGAGACCGAGTTGGGGCAACTGCCCGGCGACGAGCAGATCCATGCGGCGGTGGTGCGCGAGTTGCGCGAAGATGCCCTGACCGCCGACCTCCGCATCGCGGTCGTGGTCCGTGACGGCGTGGTCCATCTCCGAGGCCGAGTGCCCTCCCTGGAGGACGCGGACGCGGCGGAGGAGGTAGCCGCGCGCGTGGAGGGCGTGGCCGAGGTGATGGAGGAGCTGGAGATCGCTGAGCAGGCGGCGCGATGAACCCGGCCGTGCCCACCACCGAGGCGGAGCACTTCTACGCCAGGGCGCTGGAGCACCTGGTGGGGAGCGGTGTGCCGTTCATGGTCGGCGGCGCGTACGCGATGCGGGAGTACGCGGGCATCTTCCGCTGGACCAAGGACCTGGACGTGTTCTGCAAAGCCGAGGACTACCCGTGCATCCTCCAGGTGCTGGCCGAGGCTGGCTGCACGACCGAGATCACCGATACCACCTGGCTGGTCAAGGGCTTCTGTGGCGACCTGCTGGTCGACGTCATCTTCAACTCGGGCAACGGCCTGTGTCCGGTCGACGAAAGCTGGCTGGAGCGCGCCCCCCGGGCCAACGTGCTGGGGTACATGGCGAAGCTGGTGCCCCCGGAGGAGATGATCTGGTCGAAGGTGTACATCCAGGAACGTGAGCGGTTCGACGGGGCCGATGTGCTGCACATCATCCGCCAGCAGGGCGCACGGCT
Organism: Chloroflexota bacterium; assembly: GCA_016210245.1. Lineage (GTDB taxonomy): Bacteria > Chloroflexota > UBA6077 > UBA6077 > JACQUR01 > JACQUR01. Next base: position 1,053 of record JACQUR010000487.1, on the reverse strand, counting down.
CGATTGGCAGCGCCTGCTGGCGCGGCTGGACTCGGACTGGGAAGTCCTGCTGGCTCACCTGGTCAACTTCCGCTTCGCCTACCCCTCCGAACGCGACGTCGTGCCGCGGTGGCTCATGGAGGAGTTGCTGTCCAGGGTGGACCGGCAGCTCAACACGCGACCCCCAACGGCGCGCATCTGCCGCGGCCCGCTGCTCTCACGCACGCAGTACGAGGCCGACATCACCGGGTGGGGCTATCAAGACGTGCGCCCTCTCCGGCTACGAGGTGTCCATGGCCAGGAAGAACGGGAAAGAGGTGAAACTCCGCATCGCCGCGCTAGGCGACCTGCACGTTCGCGAGACGTCGAGCGGGATGTACCGCGAGCTGCTGGCCGACATCTGCGAGAAGGCTGACGTCCTGGTCCTGTGCGGCGATCTGACCGACCACGGCCTGCCGCACCAGGCGGAAGTGCTGGCCGAGGAGTTGCGCTCCTGCAAGATTCCTCAAGTGGCCGTGCTGGGCAACCACGACTTCGAGAGCGGACAACAGGACGAGGTCAGGCGCATCGTCGCCCAGGCCGGGGTGCGCGTGCTCGACGGAGAGACCTACGAGTTCGATGGCGTGGGCTTCGCCGGGGTGAAGGGCTTCGCCGGCGGGTTCGACAATCGCATGCTCCAGCCGTGGGGCGAGGAGATTATCAAGCGCTTCGTCTACGAGACGGTCAACGAGGCGCTGCGGCTGGAGAGCGCGCTGGCGCACCTGCGCACGGAGCACACGGTCGCCGTGCTCCACTACGCGCCCATCCGACAGACAGTCGAGGGCGAGCCAGCGGAGGTCATCCCCTACCTGGGCTCGTCACGCCTGGCCGAGCCGATCGACCACTTCGGTGCCTCGGTCGTGTTCCACGGCCACGCCCACTACGGCACTCCCCAGGGGAAGACCGCCAAAGGCATCCCGGTCTACAACGCCTCGCTGCCGCTCCTGCGTCGCGTCAACCCCAAGCAGCCGTATGTGCTGATCGAGCTGTGAGGCAGCGGTCGGGGGTCAGGGATCGGGGGTCGGGGACCAGGGG
>JACQUR010000486.1 GCA_016210245.1 Chloroflexota bacterium | reverse complement strand
GTGGCTGTAGCGCGGGGGCTTGTCCCCCGCCCCCGGGTGGCGCGCCACCCGGGTGGCGCGCCACCCGGGGGCGGGGGACAAGCCCCCGCGCTACAGCCACCCGCTCGCTGCTGGGATGCTTGTGCCGCATCCAGCAGCTCATCCAGCCGCCTCCATCCCACTGCGGCCAGAAACCGGTGGTTCGCCGTAGCACGCACGCTCCGCCCCAGGCGAGTCATGAGCCGGTAGACCGGCTTGCGGCCGGTCGCGAAAGCCTTGAGGACCTGCCGAGGCTCGAGTTGCCAGGTCTGGGTATTGAGCGCGAGCACGCGGAACCCCTGCTGGCCAACCAGGCTCGCCATGGGGCGGCAGGTGCCGGCATCCGGGAGGTACACCGGCGTATCGCCGGTGAGGCACCCGGACTCGCGCAGGTCCGAGAGCATGGGAATATGTGGTGTGCGCGATTCGACCGCGCGCGAGAGCTGGGAGAGGGCCAGCACCGGCACGTGCAGCTCGCGGGCCAGCGCCTTCAGGCTGCGCGAGATCTCGGAGATCTCCTGGACGCGGTTGTCGCGGTTGCCGGAGCTGGCGAGCTGGAGGTAGTCCACGACCACCAGGTCGAGGCCCAGCTTGAGATCGAGGTGCAGCCGCCGCGCCTTGGAGCGCAGCTCCATGATCGAGATGGACGGGGTATCGTCCACGTAGATCGGCGCCTCGGACAGCACGCCCAGGGCGTGGCTCAGCTTGCGGGTCTCGACCTCGGACAGGTGCGCCGTGCGCAACCGGGTCGAGTCGACGCCGGACTGCATCGACAGCAGGCGCGCCGCGAGCTGGGCCTTGGACATCTCCAGGCTGAAGATCGCCACCTTCGCCCGCGCGTCCAGGGCCGCGTTGGCGGCAACGTTCAGCGCCAGGCTGGTCTTGCCCAGGCTGGGGCGAGCGGCCAGGATAATCAGGTCCGAGCGCTGCAGGCCGCCCGTGATCTTGTCCAGGTCGATGAACCCCGTCGGCACCCCGTACTTCAGCCGCTCGCCGTGGCGCACCTGCTCGAGCTGCTCCAGGTACTCCTGCAACACCTCGGCCAGCGATTGGAAGTCGCGGGTCACGCGCCGCTGGGCGACGGCGAGCAGCAGTTGCTCCGCTCGCTCGAGCACCGTGTCCACGTCCTGGCTGTCCTGGTAGCCGAGCTGAGCGATCTTGCCCGCCGCCTGGATCAGGCGGCGCATGATGGCCGTGCGCTCGACGATGCGGGCGTAGTGCTCGACGTGGACCGAGGTGGGAACGACCGACAGGAGCGAGGAGAGGTAGGCGAGCCCGCCCACCGCCTCGTACTTGTCCGCCCGCTCCAGCTCGTCGACCACGGTGAGGTAGTCGACCGGCTCGCGGTGGTCGTACAGGGCGAGCATGGCGCGGTAGACGCTGCCGTTGCGCTCGCGGTAGAAGTCCTCGGGGCGCAGGAAGGAGGCGACCTGGCCGATCGCGTCGCGGTCGACGAGCACCGAGCCGAGCACGGCCTCCTCGGCCTCGACGCTGTGCGGGGGCAGGGGCTCGGCGCGCGGCTCGACGGCGGCCTGGTCCAGGGCCATGGCTCAGTACCCTTCTTCCTTCGAGAGGACGTTCACCACGGAGACACGGAGAGGGCAGATTTGAGAGTGCAGAGTGCAGATTGGAGCCGGCTCCAATCTGCTCTGTGCACTCTCAAATCTACGATCCCCCCGCGGGACGAACTACTACCGTGATGGTGGCCACGACGTTGTGGGGAAGCTTCACCGGCACGCGGTGAGTGCCGAGCCGCCGAATCGGCTCCTGCAGCTCGACGCGGCGCTTGTCGACCGGCTGGCCCAGGCGCCGCTCCAGCGCCTCGGCGATGTCGGCCGCGGTGACCGAGCCGTACAGGCGCCCCGTCTCGCCCGCGTGGGCGTGGATCACCAGCGGCTCGGCGGCCATCTGCTCCGCCCGCCCCCTTGCCCGGCGCTCGTCCTCGGCCATGCGTTTGGCCGCGGCCGCCTTGCGCGCCTCCACCTGGCGCAACGCCTCGGACGTGGCCGGCGTGGCCAGCCCCCGCGGGATCAAGTAGTTGCGGGCGTAGCCATCCGCGACCTCCTTGACCTGGCCCGCGGCGCCCAGCCCCTTCACATCCTGAGTCAACAACACCTTCATGGTCGCTCCGCCCGGCAACGAGCCTTGGGGGATTATAGCACCGCGGGAGAGGGCCGGAGCCGGAGAGGTCGTAGTGGAGCTTGACTGGCGCGCGACGGGAGCAGGAGCGCCGGCCAGCGGACGCTGGACCCTGAGCGCTTGCGTGGCAGTTCTGGCAGTTCTGGCACTATAATCCGGCCAGCCACAGTCCTCGGAGTTCCAGATGCTCAGTGTGACGGACATACGCAAGATGAATGATCTTGCCCAGCGCCTCCGGGCGCGGCAGGAGCACGCGGACGCTGAACTCGTCGAGAGGCTCCTGGCCCAGGTTGTCACCTCCTCCGGCGCGCCTCAGCTCGCTGCGCAGGACTACCTGACCACCGGGCAGGCCGCCCGGATGCTCGGCGTGAGTCTCCAGACGATCAAGAACTGGGTTGCGTCTGGAGAGCTGGCGGGGGGTGAGAGTCGGGCGGCGCGTGCTCGTACGCCGCGAAGACGTGTGGGTACACGTCGACCGGCTCGCGGCAGCGCGCACCGGGGAGCCGCGGCGAACCCCCGCGAGCGACGAGGCTGCGGCTCGGCAGCACGAATGGGTCCTGGCTGGTTTGCCGGCTGACGAGGTGGCACGCTACGAAGAGCTGAACGACAAGATGGACGCGGGGCAGCACCTCACCCAGGCGGAGCAAGCGGAGATGGCCGCGCTGGCCGACAAGCTGACGCGGGCTGCAACCAGGCGTGTTGCCAGCCGCGTTCACGCTGCGCGAACGACCCGCTCCTGAGCGAGCTGTGGCTCTCACCTCAGCCCAGAAGGAGCAAGTCAAGCGACTCGCTGGCAACCGCTGCCACTACTGTCACATCCGCTGCTGGCCACTCACAGTCGACTATGCCGAGGACCAGGCAACCGAGCATCGAGACGGTCGAGCGTTTTGAGGACGTGCCTGCGTTCGAGAGTGAGGCCGAGGAGGCTACGTTCTGGGCGAGGCATCGCCTCGGTGAAGGGATTCTGGCGCAGATGGGCCCGGTGCCGGAGGATATTCTGCCGCCGTCCCGTCCGCGCACGAGGCCCATCGCCGTGCGGTTCGATGAGGATACCTTGGGCAGGATCAAGGCGCTGGCCGCCAGGAAGCGCAAGGGCTACCAGACCCTCCTCAAAGAGTTCGTCGTCGAGCGGCTGTACGAGGAGGAGAAGCGAGAAGGCATCGTGGGCCGGTAGTCATCCTACAGCGTGTCAGAAGCTGCCAGGTTCTCGGGAGGACGACCTGCTTGACGTGGTGATACCTCGGTGTTACCATTGGGGCATGGCAGTGAAGAAACGATCGGTGAGCTTCCGCCCGGAGATCTGGGCGGAGGTGGTTCAGAGAGCGGGAGAGGAGGGCGGCCAGGTTTCCGCCCTGGTCAACACCGCTCTGGCGTACTACCTCAACCTGAGGCAGGGCCTCGACCTCGTCAAGGAGTGGGAGGCCGAGCATGGGGCGCTGGCGGCGGAGGAACTCGCCGAGGCCGATCGACTGCTGGATGAGGCCGGCGTCGTGCGCGGTCCCCAGGTTGCTACGTGGCAGGACTGACCTACGATTGCGGGGCGCTGCTGGCGGGCGAGCAAGGCGATCGCCGCCTGTGGGCTATCCACGCCCGCGCGCTGCAGCGGGGTGTACTTCCGATCGTGCCGACGGCCATTCTTGCCCAGGCGTGGCGCGGCGGACCGCAGCCTGGCCTGGCACGCCTCCTTGGCGGCTGCCACCTGGAACCGCTGGTGGAGAGCGCCGCGCGCAATGTCGGCGCCGCCCTGGCCCGGAGCAGCACGACCGATGTCCCCGATGCCACCGTCGTCATCAGCGCCTTGCAGCGCGACGACGCGGTGGTGACCAGCGACCGCACAGACCTGGAGCGCATCGCGCGGGTGCTGGGCCGGCGCCTGAACCTCGTTGACGTCTGACGCGCAGGTGGTGCCGAAAGAGGGGAGCCGATGAGGGGACTTGAACCCCTAACCCCGCGCTTACGAAGCGCGTGCTCTGCCATTGAGCTACATCGGCCAGGTGGTCTGGCCAGAACCAAGAAGTATTATACCCGACCCGGGCAGGGGCAGCCATTCGAAATTCGAAATTCGAATTTCGAATTTCCCGTTATGCCCGACCCGGGCGGGGGCAGCCATTCGAAATTCGAAATTCGAAATTCGAATTTCCCGCCTCCTGGTCTTGACGGCGCTCCTGGCGGCCACTATTGTGGATTCCAGGTCTACACAACGAGGTGCAGCCATGACCCGAGCGTACGTGCTGATCAAGACTGAGGTGGGCAAGACGGAGGCGGCTCAGCAGGAGCTGCGGAGCAGGCCGGGGGTGCGGGCGGCGGACGTGATCATCGGCCCCTACGACATCATCGCCGTGGTGGAAGCCCCCGACTTGAACGCGGTCGGCAAGCTGGTGCTCAACCAGGTCCACGGGGTGAGTGGGGTGGAGAACACCCTGACCTGCCCGGTGGTGGAGTAGACCGGGGCCACTGAAGCAGGGTGGAGGTTGGAGCGCCCGCTCTCCAGCCTCCAGCTTGCTTCAGACTGCAACCGGTTGGATCAGCTCGTACTCGGCGCTGCAGCGGCCGGCTAGCACGCGGGGGTCGTGGTAGAAGGTCAGCCACCAGCCGTGGGCGGCGGCCTGGCCCAGCCAGCGCCGCTTCACCTCGATGCTCTCCAGGGGGTAATCATCGAGCGCGCTGACCCAGAGCGGGCGGAGGTGGGCCGAGGTGGGCAGCACGTCGCCCAGGTGCAGCGCGGTGGTGTCGCCCACTGCCAGCCGCAGCCCCTGGTGCCCGCGGCTGTGCCCCCCGGTGCGGAACACCTCCACCCCGGGCAGGACCTCGCGCGTGTCCTGGACCAGTTCCACCAGCCCTGCCTCCACCAGCGGTTGCCAACCCGCCTGGTCGTAGGCGTGGCGCTCGCGCTCGTGCGGCTTGGCCATCGCCTGCACCTCCAGCTCCTGCACGAGGTGGCGCGCCCGCGCGAACAGCGGGCGCAGGCGGCCGTCCGGCCCCACCCGCACCAGGCCGCTGGCGTGGTCGAGGTGCAGGTGGGTGAGGACCACCCAGTCGATCTGCTCCGGGGCGAGGCCCAGGCGGGCCAGCGAAGCCTCCAGGGCCGCCGGCCGCTCCAGGGTGTAGATGCGGCGCAGGCGCTCCGGCAGGTGGTGGCCGAAGCCGCTGTCGACCAGCAGCCAGCCCCCGCCAGTCTCGATCAGCAGCGGCCGCGCAGCCATCGGCACCAGGTTGTTGGCATCGCACGGGTAGCGCTGCGCCCACAGCTTCTTTGGCACGGGCCCGAACAGCGCCCCTCCATCCAACCGAAACGCTCCGCCATCCAGCCAGTGGACGCGGATCGGGCCAAGCTCGCAGGTGGAGACTGCTCCGCTCTCGGTGGCCAAGTCGGATGTGCTCCCCCCCGAGTTCGTAGTTCCTGGCGGGAGCAACACCGGCAGGCCGTGCCGCTCCCACCAGGAACCATGAACTCAGGCGCCGTACTTCAGTAGTTTCAGCGCGTTGGCTAGCAGCAGCACCATCGCCTGGGACATGTGGAAGTGGCCCAGGCTGCCGCGCCGCGCGTGGCGCTCGGTGAACCGCTCGGCCTCGTCCGGCAAGACCCAGCGCGAGTGGAGCATGAAGGGCACCGGGTGCCAGGAGTGGGCCTTCAGCACCGCCGGGGTGGAGTGGTCGCCGGTGATGGCGAACACGTCCGCGCCCAGCGCCAGCAGGTCCGGGATGTAGCCGTCGACCTCCTCGATCATCCGCACCTTGCGGGCGAAGTCGCCGTCCTCGCCCGCGCTGTCGGTGTACTTGAAGTGAACGAAGAAGAAGTCGAACTCACTCCAGTGCTGGCGCACGGTCTCGATCTGGTCCCGCATGGTCTTGCCCGTGGGCAGCAGCTCCATACCCACCAGGCGGGCCAGGCCGCGGTACATCGGATAGATCGCCACGGCGCCAGCCTTCAACTGGTAGCGGTCCGCCACCTTGGGCAGGTCCGGGTACTTGGCAAACCCGCGCAGCAGCACCCCGTTGGCTGGGCGTTCCTGGCGCAGGACCTGCCGGGCCTGGTCCAGGAAGCGGTTGACCAGCTCGGCCGTGTGCTGCGCGTCCAGGCCGGGCGCCGTGGGGCGCACCGGCAGCGGCGGCACCGCGGTGATCTGCGGATCGGTGTCGGAGAGCTGATCGGACAGGCCCTCGCCCCGCAGCAGCAGCACGCCTCGGTAGTCCATCTCCGGGCGCACGATCGCCTCCACGCCTGGCAGGGTGACCCGCGCCTGGAGCAGGGCCGCCAGGCGAGCCGACTCCTCGGTCGGGATGCGCCCGGCCCGCCGGTCGGTGATCCTGCCCTGCTCGTCGAGGGTGCAGAAGTTGATGCGGGCGGCGACGTCCTGGGGCGTCATGTCCAGCCCGATCCCGATGGCCGAGAGGGCGCCCCGCCCCACCTGGTACTGGATGGGATCGTAGCCGAAGATCGACAGGTGCCCCGGGCCGCTGCCAGGGGTGATACCCGGAGCCACCAGCTCGGCAATGCCCAGGTTGGAGCGTTGGGCCAGCGCGTCCAGGTTCGGGGTGCGCGCCGTCTCCAGCTCCGTCTTGCCGCTCTCGGGATGGGGCAGCCCGCCCAGCCCGTCGCACACCAGCAGCAGGATCCTGGACGACGTCTTCTGCACCAGGTCTTTCAGGATGTCCGTGGCGACCAATCCAGCACCTCCCCGTGGCTCCACGTCTTCGTGTCGCAACCCGTCGCAACCCATTGTAGCACCACCCTATGGCCTGCAAGCCGCCTCTGTACTACCATAGGCGCGGCATCTGAGGAAGAAACGCGCTTGCAGGAGGGACGTGTTATGGACTGGCTCCGTTGCTGCTCCTGGTCGCGCCTGGTGCCTCTCGCCCGGACGGCCCGACCAGGAGGTGATGCGTGATTCGACCGTGCGCCGCGGCGGACCTGCCGCGGCTGTTCCAGATCGTCAACGCGGCGGCCGAGGCCTATCGCGGCCACATTCCGCCCGAGTGCTTCTCCGATCCCTACATGCCCTGGTCGGAGCTGGAGGAGGAGGCCAGGACGATCGAGTTCCTCGGCTGGGAGGAGGCCGGAGAGCTGGTGGGCATGATGGGCTGGCAGCAGGTCCACGATGCCACGCTCATCCGCCACGCCTACGTGCTGCCGACCTTCCAGCACCAGGGCATCGGCAGCCGACTGCTGGCCCACATCGTGCGCGAGGCGCCCACGCCCACCGTACTGGTGGGCACCTGGGCCGGCGCGACCTGGGCGGTGCGCTTCTACCAGGGCCACGGCTTCGTGCTTCGGAACGACACCGCGCACCTGCTGGCCCGCTACTGGTCGGTGCCGCCCACCCAGGCCGCCGCCTCCGTCGTCCTGGCTCTGGAGCGCGAGGGTATCTGAGTTGGGGAGGCAGAAGATGGGCCCTTCGGGAAGCTGTTCCCCGAGCCCAGGCCCGACCAGGCGCTCGTGCCCGCGCCCGAAGAGGCCCCGGCCCTGAGGTAGGCGGGAACACGGGTTCCGGCTGGCGAGGGCTGGGCTGGCCCCGCGCCGGGTGCGGGTCACGTTTTCGCGCGGAGCGTGGGCCTGCCTGGGAGCGCAGACCTCCTGT
>JACQUR010000456.1 GCA_016210245.1 Chloroflexota bacterium | reverse complement strand
GGACGTGACGGGCGACCTGCACTTGCCAGCCGGGGTGGAGATGGTGATGCCCGGGGACAACGTGCGGATGGACGTGGAGCTGATCACGCCGGTGGCGCTGGAGGAAGGGCTGCGGTTCGCGATCCGCGAAGGCGGGCGCACCGTGGGCGCCGGAGTGATCACCGAGGTGAAGGCGTAGCGGAAGTGTAGACTCGAGATGTGAGAGTGCATAGTGCAGATTATTCAATCTGCACTCTTCACTCTCACATCTCGAATCTACAATCGAGGTAGGGGATGCCGAAGCAAAGGATTCGGATTCGGCTGAAGGCGTTTGATCACAAGATTCTCGACCAGTCTGCGCAGCAGATTGTGGAAACCGCGGAGCGGACTGGCGCCCAGGTCGCCGGGCCGGTGCCGCTGCCCACGAAGATCGAGAAGTTCACGGTGATCCGATCGCCATTCATTGACAAGGACTCGCGGGAGCAGTTCGAGATGCGGACGCACAAGCGGCTGATCGACGTCCTCGAGCCGACGTCGAAGACGGTTGATGCCCTCATGCGACTGAACGTGCCCGCGGGCGTCGATATCGAAATCAAGCTCTAGCGATTTTGGATTTTGGATTTTGGATTTTGGATTAGGACGAGGGCCGAACCTCGATCCAGAATCCAGGATCGACTGTGGGATGGCTGTGATTGGATCTTGGATTAGGACGGGTTCCAAACCTCAATCCAAAATCCAAAATCCAAAATCCAAAATCGGCTGTGGGATATGGCTGTGATTCAAGGAATACTGGGCCGAAAACTGGGCATGACTCGGCTGTTCGACGCGCAGGGGGTGGCGACCGCGACCACGCTGGTTCAGGCGGGGCCGTGCTTTGTCACCCAGGTCAAGACGCAGGAGCGCGACGGCTACGAGGCCGTGCAGATCGGGTACGAGTCGGCGCGCAAGCTCAACAAGCCGGAGCGAGGGCACCTCAAGCAAGTGCCGGCCCTGCGGCACTTGCGGGAGGTGCCGACCGATAGCCTCGAGGGCGTCCAGGTGGGGGCGAAGATCGACGTCGGCATGTTCAAGCCGGGTGACCGAGTGGACGTGATCGGCGTCTCGAAGGGGCATGGCTTCGCGGGCGTGGTCAAGCGCCATGGGTTTGCCGGTGGCCCCAAGACCCACGGCCAGTCCGACCGCTGGCGCCGCCCGGGCTCTATCGGCTCTGGCACGACGCCCGGACGAGTGCTGAAGGGGCTGCGCATGGCGGGCCACATGGGGAGTGAGCGGGTGACCGTGCAAAACCTGCGGGTGGTCCAGGTGGACCCGGAGCGGAACCTGGTGGCGCTGGGTGGCGCGGTGCCGGGCGCCAATGGCGGCCTGCTCATGATCCGGAAGCGGGAAGGCGCGTGATGGAAGTACCGGTGAGGAACGTGCAGGGCGAAGTGGTGGGCCGGCTCGAGCTGGACGAGCGGGTGTTTGGCATCACGCCCAACCGGGCGGTGGTCCACCAGGCGGTCGTGGCGCAGCAGGCGAACGCCCGCCGCGGGACCGCCGACACCAAGACGCGGGGCGAGGTGTCCGGCGGGGGGAAGAAGCCCTACCGCCAGAAGGGCACCGGCCACGCGCGCCAGGGCTCGACTCGAGCCCCGCACTATCGCGGGGGCGGGATCATCTTCGGACCCCACCCGCGCTCGTACGAGCAGCAGGTGCCCAGGAAGATGCGCCGGCTGGCCATGCGCTCGGCCCTCTCCGACAAGGTGGCGCAGCAGGCGTTGATCGTCGTCGAGGCGCTGCAGATCGAGGCGCCCCGGGCGAAGGCCATGCTGGGCGTGCTCCACGCCCTCGAGGTCGCCGAGAGCGCGTTGATCGTCCTGCCCGAGCGAGACGAGGCGGTGGCGCGAGCTTCAGCCAACTTGCCCGGGGTGCGCGCGGTGACGCCGGGGGGCCTCAACCTCCTGGATGTGCTCAAGTATCGGAAGCTCTTGATGACGCGCGAGGCGGTGGTAGCGCTGAGCGAGCAGTTGACCCGCGAGGTGCGCGGCCGCCCCATCTCTGGGCGGGCTCCGGTCCTTCGACCAGCTCAGGTCCTTCGACCAGCTCAGGATGAGCGGGGGGAGGTGGCCGAGGCGCCGGCCCTGCCACCGGTTCTGGAGGAGCCGGTTGAGGCGGCCGAGGAACCGGCCCTCGGACCGGTCCTGGAGGCGCCGGTTGAGGCGGCCGAGGAACCGGCCCTCGGACCGGCTCTGGAGGAGCCGGTTGAGGCGGCCGAGGAGCAGACCCGAGAACCAGCTCCCGAGGAGCCGGCGGAGACGGCATAGGAGCGCGAGATGGACAGTTACCAGGTGCTGGTGCGGCCAGTTATTACCGAGAAGAATACTCTGCTGAACGAGCAGGGCAAGTACACGTTTGAGGTGGCGCCCGAGGCCAACAAGATCGAGGTCAAGCGAGCGGTGGAGGAGATCTTCAAGGTCAGCGTGCTCAAGGTGAACGTGCTGCACGTGCCGGGCAAGCTGCGCCGTCTTGGGCGCCACAGTGGGATGACCCGGGCCTGGAAGAAAGCCGTCGTTACCCTGCAGCCTGGGCAGCGGATCGAGTTGTTCCAGGGAGTCTAAGAAAGCCGTCAGCGGTCAGCCCTCAGCCATGGCTGACTCCTGATTGCTGATGGCTGAGTGCCAATTGTGGAGCGTGGTTCATGCCGAACAAGCAGTACAAGCCGACGTCGCCGGGGAGGCGGGGGATGTCCGCCTCGACCTTTGAAGAGCTCACCAAGAAAAAGCCGGAGCGCTCGCTCCTGGAGCCGCTCAAGAAGCGTGCTGGGCGGAACAACCAGGGGCGGGTGACGGTGCGCCACCGCGGCGGCGGCCACAAGCGCATGTACCGCCTCATCGATTGGAAGCGGAGGCGGCTGGGGGTGCCGGCCCAGGTGGTGGCGATCGAGTACGACCCGAATCGCTCGGCCCGCATTGCGCTGCTGCAGTACCCGGATGGCGAGAAGTGCTACATCCTGGCTCCCCAGGGGCTGAAGGTGGGTCAGGTGGTGAGCTCGGGGCCCGAGGCGGAGCTGCTGCCGGGCAATGCCCTGCCGCTGCAGGATATTCCCGTGGGCTTCCAGATTCATAACGTAGAATTAAAGCCGGGCCGAGGTGGGCAACTGGTCCGCGGCGCCGGCACGGCGGCGCGGCTCATGGCCAAGGATGGCGACTGGGCGCAGGTGCTGCTGCCCTCCGGTGAGGTGCGCCGCGTTCACACCTCCTGCACGGCCACGGTGGGCCAGGTGGGCAATGCGGAGCACGCCACGATCAGCATTGGCAAGGCCGGGCGCACCCGCTGGCTGGGCATCCGCCCAACCGTCCGTGGCTCGGCCATGAACCCGCGCGATCACCCGCACGGGGGCGGGGAGGGCAAGGCGCCGATTGGCGGCCAGCCGCAGACCCCGTGGGGCAAGCCGGCCATGGGCCGCAAGACGCGTCGGCGCAAGGCGACGGATAAGTTCATCCTGCGTCGGCGGAGCAAGTAGGTGGTGGGCAAGAGGAGGAGCGCATGACTCGGTCCCTGAAGAAGGGTCCGTTCGTCGACCCCAAGCTGTTTCAGAGGATCCAGAATCTGAATGCCTCGGGGCGCAAGGAGATGGTGCGTACCTGGTCACGGGACTCGACCATCTTCCCGGACATGGTGGGCCATACCATCGCCGTGCATGACGGCCGGCGGCACATTCCGATCTACGTGACCGAGAACATGGTCGGCCACAAGCTCGGCGAGTTTGCGCCCACGCGGACGTTCCGCGGGCACACGGCAAGGGGAGAGAAATCGACGGGGCCGCGCTAGCGGGGCTGGGCTGCCGCCCTGCAGGGCGGGCCGAAGGAGAGCAAGGGCAGGCCCGCCCTGCAGGGCGGCAGCCTGCGGGCGCAAGGGCGAGGAAGAGAGCATGGCTGGTGTAGAGGTTCGCGCGATAGAGAAGCACATTCGCATGTCGCCCCACAAGGTGCGGCTGGTCCTGGACACGATTCGCGGCAAGCGGGTCAAGGATGCGCTGGCCATCTTGCAGTTCCTGCCGCACCGGGCCGCCGGCCCGGTGGCGAAGGCGGTGCAGTCGGCCGCGGCCAACGCTGAGAACAACTTTAACCTGGATCCCGACGACCTGATTGTGGTGAGGGCGATGGCCGATGAGGGCCGGACGCTCAAGCGGTTCCGTCCACGGGCGCGCGGGCGCGTGAACCAGATTCTGAAGCGCTCCAGCCAGATCACCGTGGCCGTACGAGAGAAGGAGGACTAGTTTGGGACAGAAGGTACACCCGGTCGGGTTTCGGCTGGGTGTGATCAAAGACTGGCAGGGACACTGGTACGCGGATAAGCAGTACACCCAGTTGCTGCACGAGGATCTCCAGGTCCGTCGCCACATCATGTCCCGCCTGGCCGACGCGGGCGTCTCGAAGGTCGACATCGAGCGCTCCGCCAACCAGATCTCGGTCACGATCCACGCGGCCAAGCCGGGCATCGTCATCGGCAAGAGCGGGGTCAAGGTGGAGGAGCTGCGCCGCACGCTCGAGACCATGACCAGCAAGAAGGTGCGGGTGACGATCCAGGAGATCCGCCAGCCGGAGCTGGATGCCTACCTCGTGGCGCGGAATGTGGCCGAGCAACTGGAGAAGCGGGTGGCGTTCCGCCGGGCGATCAAGCAGACGCTCATGCGCGGGATGCGCTCCGGCGCCAAGGGCATCAAGGTGCAGGTGTCCGGTCGGCTCGGCGGAGCGGAGATGTCGCGCACCGAGTGGGATCGCGAAGGGCGGGTGCCGCTCCACACGCTCCGGGCCGACATCGATTACGGCCTATCGGAGGCCCATACGACCTTCGGGCTCATCGGCGTCAAGGTTTGGATCTACAAGGGCGAGGTGATCGCGGGGGTGAAGGGGGCGCAGCCCGAGCTGGGCATGCCAGTGCGCGCGGCTCGCCCACCGAGGGCCCCGGCGCCCGCTCCCGGGGGAGCTGGGACAGCGCGCCCGGCGCGGGAGGCTTCTCCGCGCGCCGAGGCTCAAGCGCCCGCGCCCGGCGCGCCCCCGGCCGAGGGCGTGGAGAAGGGGGCGTAGGAGATGCTGCAACCCAAACGGGTCAAGCATCGGAAGATGCACCGGGGCCGGATGGCGGGGATCGCCACCGTCGGCAACACGGTGGCCTTTGGCGAATTCGGGCTCAGGTCGCTGGAGCCCGGCTGGATCACCGCGCGCCAGATCGAGGCGGCGCGGCGCACGATTACCCACCACCTCAAGCGCGGTGGCAAGGTCTGGATCCGGATCTTTCCGGACAAGTCGGTCACGGCGAAGCCGGCCGAGACGCGCATGGGCAGCGGCAAGGGGGCTCCCGACCACTGGGTGGCTGTGGTCAAGCCCGGGCGCATGCTCTTTGAGATTGGCGGGGTGCGCGAGGAGCTCGCCCGGGAGGCGCTGCGCCTGGCCTCGCACAAGCTGCCGGTGGACGTGCGGTTTGTGACCAAGGAGGGGGCGGGGGTCGAGCTATGAAGGTGCAGGAGCTTCGAGAGCTGGACCACAACCAACTGGGCGGCAAGCTACACGAGCTGCGCCAGGAGCTGTTCAACCTCCGCTTCCAGTATGCCACCCGTCAGTTGACCAACACGGCGCGCATCCGACAGGTGCGACGCGATATCGCGCGTCTGCAGACCCGGCTGCGCCAGCTCGAGCTCGAAGCGGCGGAGGCATAAGCGCATGGCACCAGAGGCGACCAGGCCGGGCCGGAGAACGATGACCGGCACGGTAGTCAGCGACAAGATGCAGAAGACGGTGGTGGTGGCGGTGGAGTCGATCCGCAGGCACCCGCTCTATGGCCGCACCGTCCGACGGACGAAGAGGTACAAGGCGCACGATCCCGAGCAGCAGGCGCACGTGGGCGACCGGGTGGTGATCGCCGAGTCGCGGCCCTTCAGCCGGGACAAGCGCTGGCGGGTGGCAGAGGTGCTGCGCCGGGGCGCGGCGCCGGTGGAGCTGGCGGAAGAGGTGCAGGTGTGATTCAGCAGCAGACGCGCCTGCGCGTGGCCGACAATACCGGGGCCAAGGAGTTGGCGGTCATCCACGTGGTCGCGGGCGGCAACCGCAAGTATGCCGACGTAGGCGACGTGGTGGTGGCGTCCGTGAAGCAGGCCACGCCGGGCGGCGCCGTCAAGAAGGGGGAGGTGGTGCGCGCGGTCATCGTGCGCTCCGCCAAGGAGTACGGTCGCCCGGACGGGTCGCTGATCCGCTTCGACGACAACGCCGCGGTCATCCTGTCGGACAAGAACAACCCCAAGGGCACCCGCATCTTCGGGCCGGTGGCGCGCGAGCTGCGCGAGAAGAACTTTATGAAGATCATCTCGCTCGCGCCGGAGGTGCTCTAAGCTCATGGCAGTGCAAAGAATAAAGCGAGACGATACGGTGGAAGTGCTGGCCGGCAAGGACCGGGGCAAGCGCGGCAAGGTCCGCCGGGTGCTGCTGGACGAGCACAAGGCCATCGTGGCCGACATCAACGTTGCCAAGCGCCACCAGAAGCCCGGTCGGGCAGGCGCACGCCAGGCCGGGATCATCGACCTGGAAGTGCCCCTGGACGCGTCGAACCTGGCCCTGGTGTGTACGAAGTGCGGCCGGCCGACGCGCGTGGGGAGCCGGGCGCTGGAGGACGGTACCCGCGTGCGGTACTGCAAGCGCTGTGGCGAGTTGACATAAGGGTGCAATGAAGATGGCAACGGGGGTAGCGGAGCACAGTCGGCTGCACGAGCGGTATCGAGCCGAGGTGGCGCCCGGACTGATGAAGGAGTTCGGGTACGCCAACGTGATGCAGGTGCCACGCCTGGAGAAGGTGGTGGTGAATATCGGGGTCGGCGAGGCCAACAAGAATGCCAAGGCGCTCGACGCCGCCGCTCACGACCTGGCGGCGATCACCGGCCAGAAACCAATCGTGCGCAAGGCGAAGAAATCCATCGCCCAGTTCCGGCTACGGGCGGGGGATGCGATCGGGTTGAAGGTAACCCTGCGGGGCGAGCGGATGTACGAGTTTCTGGACCGTGTGTTCAACGCGGCCCTGCCGCGCCTGCGCGACTTCCGCGGCGTGCCGCGCAAGGGGTTCGATGGGCGAGGCAACTACACCCTCGGCATGCGGGAGCAGCTCGTCTTTCCAGAGATCGAGTACGACAAGGTCGACAAGGTGCGCGGGTTGGAGATCAGCATGGTCACCACCGCGCAGACGGACCAGGAGGCGATGCGTCTGCTGGAGTTGCTGGGCATGCCCTTCCAGCGGGCGACGGCCTGACAGGGACAGCATCGTAGCGCGGGGGCTTGTCCCCCGCCACCCGGGAGCGGGGGACAAGCCCCCGCGCTACATGCCCGGCAGCGGCGGGCGAGTGGAGAGGCATATTGGCTAAGAAATCGATGATCCTAAAGGCAAAGCGACCGGCCCGGTACCGCGTGCAGCAGCACAATCGGTGCGTGCTGTGCGGACGCCCGCGCGCCTTCATGCGCAAGTTTGGCCTGTGTCGTATCTGTTTCCGCGGCTTGGCGCTGCGGGGGGAAATCCCCGGCGTGGTCAAGTCGAGCTGGTAGGGTGAGGCACCAATGACACTGACCGATCCGATCGCAGACATGCTGACCCGCATCCGCAATGCACTCAAGGCCCGGCACCCGAGCGTGCAGATGCCGTCGTCGCAGTTGAAGGTCGCCCTGGCCGGGGTGCTGCGCGACGAGGGCTACATCAAGGGCTTCCAGGTGGTGGAGGAGAACGGCCGCAAGGCGCTGCGCCTCGACCTCAAGTACACCGGGAAGAAGGAGCCGGCGCTGGTGGGGCTGCGCCGGGTCAGCCGGCCCGGGTTGCGAGTCTACGCGCCGTCCACCGCTATTCCCCGTGTCTATGGTGGGCTGGGCGTGCCCATCCTGTCCACGTCCCAGGGCGTGATGAGCGGCGACCGCGCGCGCCGCGCGAGGGTCGGTGGGGAGGTGCTCTGCTACGTGTGGTAGCGGTGCGGGGGTCGGGGATAGGGGGG
>JACQUR010000462.1 GCA_016210245.1 Chloroflexota bacterium | reverse complement strand
GGGCGACGGCTCTGTCGCCCCGCCGCCCCGAGGGCGGCAGAGCGTGGTGACCAGGGGGCTGGAGGAGAGCTGCTGGCCGGCCCCCTGGCCACCACGCCTAGCCGCCCTCGGGGCGGCGGGCAGACCGGGCCGACTGCCCCTACCACCTCCACGCACAAGAACTGGGCGGACCCTCCGCCCACCCGCGATTGCAAACGTCCGCTCGATCTGCTATGTATACGCTGCCGGAGAACCAGCCCATACCCATCGCGGGGGCGATCGCCATGCCGGTCACTGTCGAAGTGATCGCCTACGCTCCCACCAGCTTCCAGCACTGCACCCACTGCGAGGTGGTCTGGCACGAGCTGGGGGTGCAGCAGAAGGTGCAGCGCGAGCAGCTCGAGGCGGGCATCCCCGAGGACCTCCGCCAGGACTTCCTCCGCCTCTCCGGGTGGGTTCACTCCCTCGTCGAGCGCTACGGCGACCAACTGGTCGTCCGGGTCGTCGACGTCGTCTCGATCGAGGGCGTCTACAAGTCCCTGCGCTACGGGGCGCGCACGTATCCCGCCATCATCGTCATTGTCGACGGCCAGGCCGTGGCAGTGGGCGGCGACTACGCGCGCGCTGAGGCGGTGCTGGCCGCGCGCCTCGGCGCACCCTCTGGGGCGGGGCAGAAGGGAGGTGAGGCGTACTGAGGATCGAGCCAGCAACCAGGTGAGCGTGGACCGTCGTGCATCCGACCGTAGGTTTCTCATGAGGGAGGCAAACCTTGAGCAACGGTGCAACTCCGGTCTATATCCTCGTCGGCGCCGTCCTCGTCCTGTCCGCAATCATGGCGGCGGCCGGCCTGGGCAATACCTTGATGGCTATCATCGTCGGCGCGGTCGTGGTCTGGGGCGGCTACAAGCTCTACGCCACCCAGATCGACCGCAAGGTCATCCAGTCCGACGCCCGCAGAGCCACCCCGGCCCGCATGTACATGGACGGGGTAGACTTCGTTCCCACCAGCCGCAACGTGCTCTACGGCTACCACTTCAAGTCCATCGCCGCCGCTGGCCCGATCGTCGGCGCCATCACCGCGGGGGCGGTCTGGGGCTGGCTCCCCGCGCTGCTGTGGCTGGCGCTAGGCGTCGTCTTCATGGGCTGGGCCAGCGACTACAGCGCCATCGTGGTCTCCGTGCGCAACGACGGCAATTCCATGAGCGCCACCGCTCACCGTCTGATCGCACCCCGCACCAGAATGATCCTGTTCGTGTTCATCTTCTTCTACCTGCTCCTGGTGGCCGGCGCCTTTGGCAACATCATCGCCGGCGAGCTCACCAAGCCCACCGTCCCCCTGGGGATCATCGTCCTGGCGATCATGGGCGTGGTGGCCGGGCAGATGCTCTACCGCATGAAGCTGGACCTGGTCCTCACCACGGTGGTGACCGTGGGGCTGACCCTGGTCGCCATCGTGGTCGGCGGCCTGCCCGGCAGCCCGGTGGCGGCGCTGTTCAACGGCCTGAATGGCGCCGTTGACGGCCCCGCGCCCCAGGGCGTCTTCCAGGTGCTCAACCCGCTCACCGGCAAGATGGACCCGGTCAAGCTCAGCTTCCTGTTCTGGCTGGTCGGCGGGTTCGTGTTCTGCTACTTCGGCGCGGTGCTGCCCATCTGGCGCTACGCCCAGCCGGTCAACTACATCGGCTTCTGGATCACGGCCCTGACCATCGTGCTGGGTGGCCTTGGGGCCGCCCTGGCCGTGTTCCTCAATCCCAAGGTCGGCACCTTCGCCATCCCGGCCTTCAAGGGCTTCATGGGCCAGGCCGCCGCGGGCGCCATCCAGCCGCTCTGGCCGATGCTGTTCGTCACCATCGCCTGCGGCGCCATCTCCGGCTGGCACGCGCTGATCGGCTCCGTGGGCACCGCTCGCCAGATCGAGAGCGAGCGCGACATGCTGCCGGTGGGCGGCGGGGCGATGTTCAGCGAGTTCACCCTGGGCCTGCTCTCACTGCTGGCCATCGCCACCGTGGCCCAGGGCAGCGGCGCGCCCGCCTTCGCCAAGGGCATGGCCGGCTTCCTGAGCGTGCTGGCCATCCCGCCCGAGGCGGGCGAGCCGCTGGCCTCGGCCGCGTTCGTCATCATCGTCATCACCGTGGTCCAACTGGTGTTCCGCGTCATGCGGGTAGTGCTGGTGGAGGCCCTGGGCGACCGCGCCCCCATCTTCCGCAACATCCACTTCAACACCCTGGTTTCCATGCTGCTCACCTTCCTGCTGGTGGCCAGCGGGACGTGGATCTACCTGTGGCAGCTCTTCGGCGGCGCCAACCAGCTCATGGCCGCGCTCTCGCTGCTGCTGGTGACCGTCTGGCTGGTTTCCACCAGGCGCAACCCGTACTACGCCGGCCTCCCGTTCGCGTTCATGTACCTGACCACCATCGCCGCGCTGCTGGTCACCATCTACAATCTCTACGCCACGGTGATCGTACCCAGCCTGGGCCAGGCTGGGCGCGAGTTCGCAGTGGCGGGCGCGGGGGCGATGGTCCTGGTCGCCCTGCTGCTGGTGGTCGCCGCCCTGTTCATCGGCTACGATGGCTGGCAGGCGCTCCAGCGCTACCAGGAGCGCCCGCCCAGGGTGGCGCAGGCGCCCGCGCCCAGCCAGTGATCTCGGAAAGCAGAAGGCAGACGGCAGACGGCAGGAGGCAGTCGGCAGGAGGCAGTAAGCAGTAAGCAGTCGGCAGCAGGCAGCAGGCAGCAGGCAGCAGGCAGGTAGCAGAAGGTGGTAGGTGGCAGGCAGGGACAGGGCAACCCGCGGAGAGCAGAACAGGCGCTGCCCCCCGCCTCTCGGCCTTCCGCCTTCTGCCTCCTGCCGACTGCCTCCTGCCGTCTGCCGTCTGCCTCCTGCCCGGGGAGCGCGATGGCTGGGCAGGGCGGGCGACGCAGAGGCTGGTTGCAGGCGCTGCGGGACGTCCTCTACGGGATGACGGCCTACGAGTTCGAGCGCACCGCCCGCGAGCGGCGCGCCGAGCTCGAGGACCTGTTCACCCTGGTGGTCTTCGGGGACCTGCTGGGGCTGCCGATCCTGCCGTCCCACTACGCGCTGCGCCTGCTGCCCTACGTGGTGCCCCGCGTGCAGGTGTGGAAGCGCCGCCTGCTGCGCGAGAAGGACCTCACCGAGGCGGAGGAGCTGCACTTGCACTGAAACCGTCAAGCCGTCAGTGGTCAGTGGTCAGGGGTCAGTGGTCAGTGGTCAGCCCGGAACTGCTTGCTGACCCCCAGCCCCTGACCACTGACCACTGACCACTGACCACTGGAGGAGCACATGCCTGAGTCTGAGGACCAGCCCGCGAAGCGGAGCGGGTTGCTCGGCCTGCTGGACACGCTCAGGGAGGTCATGTACGGCATGGCCTCTCACGACATGACCCGCCACGCCATTCGCACGCGGGCCAGCATGGAGCACCTGTTCATCCTGATCACCATGGGCGACCTGCTGGGCGTGCCCATCTTGCCGCCCTACTACTCTCTGCGCCTGCTGCCCTACGTCGTCCCCCAGATCTCCACCTGGAAGCGGCGCATGCTGCGGGAGAAGGACCTGACCGACGCCATGTCGTAGTGCTGAGTGCTGAGTGCTGAGTCCTGAGTCGAGGTCCCTCACTCAGCACTCAGCACTCAGGACTCAGAACTCAGGACTCAGCACTCAGCACTCAGCACCGGGGAGGGCTGCATGCCTGATCTAGCGGATATCGTGCCCAGGTACCCCTACGTGATGTTCGGCGGCAAGGGGGGGCTGGGCAAGACCACCTTCTCGGCCGCGACCGCCTACTGGCTGGCCAGGCAGGGCCACCGGGTGCTGGTCTTCTCTGTGGACCCCCAGGCCAGCCTGTCCGATATCTTCCAGCGCGACATCTTCGGCCAGGGCCCGGTGCCGATCATGGACAACCTGTGGGCCCAGGAGATCGATGCCGACCGCCACATCAAGGAGTACCAGGCCGAGATCCGCCAGAAGATCCTGGACATGTACGGCTTCGACCACCTCCCCGAGGAGATCGAGAGCTACATCGAGGCCGCCTCGGCCGAGCCGGCCATGGAGGAGAGCGCCATCTTCGACGCGGTGGTCGACATCGTCACCAAAGGCGAGTACGACTACTACATCTACGACCTGGTGCCCCTGGGCCACGCCCTCTACTACCTCTCCATGGCCAAGGTCTACGACGAGTGGATCAACAAGATCACCCGGCTGCGCGAGGAGATGCGCGAGTACGAGCAGGTGGCCTCGGTGATGAAGCGGCAGAAGCTGACCGAGGAAGACCAGATCCTGCACGAGCTGCAGTACATCCGCAGCCGCATCAACGCCTCGTCGCGCATCCTGACCGACAAGCAGAAGACGGCCTTCTTCTTCGTGCTCGTCCCGGAGGAGATGATCATCCTGGACACGCTCAAGGCCGCCGACCTGTTCGCCAGGTTCGACGTGCCGATCGCCGGCTACGTGGTCAACCGGGTGGTGCCGAAGGAGCTGCAGGGCCAGGACATCCCCGAATACCTGCACAACCGCATCACCATGCAGCAGCAGTACCTGCAGCAGATCGGCGCCAGGTTCGGGCGCGACGTCCTGGCCCATGTGCCCGAACTGGAGCGCGACGTCACCGGCCTGCCCATGATCGAGAAGCTGGCGCGCATCATGTATGGAGCGTTCTAGCGATTGCAGATTTGAGATTGCAGAGTGCAGATTGCGCAATCTGCACTCTGCAATCTCAAATCTGCAATCCTCAAGGGGGACCTGTGCAAGAGCAGACAAGCCGT
>JACQUR010000450.1 GCA_016210245.1 Chloroflexota bacterium | reverse complement strand
TTGTCCCCCGCCACCCCGGGGTGGCGGGGGACAAGCCCCCGCGCTACATCGTCCGCTGCGGGCAACGGGATTGGGGCATCCATGCGGCGATCAGTAGTACTTTCTGGCTACCCTCGACCTGGAACGGTGTTGACAGCGTACCGCAGGTCTGTATACTGGCCGCAACTCGGGTGCAACGATCGCCGGCGTGGGTACCTCTGGTCGTCGATACGTCGGGCCGAGCGAGTGGCGAACCCGGCCGCGCAGGGGCAACCCGTCGTGGCTGCTTTGTGCCTGGCCGGTTCCTTCTTTGCGCGGAACCACGTGAGTACTGAGTCCTGAGTACCGAGTAGAGGACCTCACTCAGCACTCAGCACTCAGCACTCAGCACTGAGGTTGCCCACGGTTGGGCAGCGGGAGGATGTCGTGTACGTTCTGGGGTCGTTGCGCCTGCGATCGCTGCTCGTCCTGGCGAGCACCGTGTTTGGCCTGCTGGCCGTGCCTGCGCCCGCTGCGGTGGGCCAGCCGGTGCCCGCCCCTTCGGCCACCAGCATCAGCCCCGCCAGCGGCTCGGGCCGAGGCGGCACCTCGGTGGCCGTCACGGGGGCCAGCTTCGCCAGCGGAGCCACGCTCACCCTGGACGGGCGGGCCGCCGCCGAGGTACAGGTGGCCGCGGCCACGAGCTTGACTGCTCGGACGCCGGCCCACAGCCGCACGCTGGGCGACGTCAACGATAGCGGCACGGTAACCAGCGCGGACGCGCTATGCATCCTGCGGGCCGTGGCCGCCCTGCCCGCCACCACCGCCTGCCCGGCTGACAAGCTGGCCAGCGTGGTGGACGTGGTGGTGGCCAACCCGGATGGCCAGCGCGGGACGCTGGTCGGTGGCTACACCTACCACCACGCCGACGTCAACGGCGACGAGCGCATCACCAGCGTGGATGCCCTGTGTACCCTGCGCCTTGTGGCCGCGCTGCCACCCACGGCCGCCTGCCCCGGGCCCGGCGCAACCCCCACGGCGACGCCGACGGCCGCGCCAACGGCCAGTCCAACCAGGACCCCGACCAGCACCGCGACCGAGGTGCCCACGGCCTCGCCCACCCCGACCGTGCCGCCAACAGCCCTGCCGACGCCGAGCAGTACGCTGACGCCGACGTCTGCTGCCACCCCGCTAGCTACCGCCACCGCGTCCCCGGCCGCTAGCCCGACCGGGACCCCAATCCCGACCTCGACCTCCACGGCTACAGCAACCGAGACGTCCACTGCTGCCCCGACCGCAACATCCACAGCTTCGGCCACGGCGACGGCCACTCCGACCAGGACGCCCACGGCCACCGCGACGGCGACGGCGACCGCCACCCCGACCTCTACCGCGACGGCCACGGAGGCTCCAACCAGCACACCGACCGAGACGCTGACTCCAACCAGGGTGCCGACGGAACTGCCCACCGCGACGGCGACTGAGACGCCGAGTCCCACGGCCACCGCGACGGCCACGCCGGTGCCCACGGGCACGGCCACAGCCCCTGCGACGGCAACTGAACTGCCCACGGCTACGGCGACGACGCCACCGACTGCCACGGCGACGGCTACTACCGCACCGACCGAGACGCCGGTGCCAACGGCGACCACCGAGACGCCGTCTCCCACTCCGACGGAGACGCCACCGCCAACCCCGACGGCTACTGGGACGGCGACGCCAACTCAGACGCCGACGCCCACGCCGGCGAGCACCTCTACCGCCACCCCGACGGCCACGGCCACGGCGACCCCGACCGTGCTGGCCACGCTCTCGCTCTCGCCCAACCCCGTCGCGCCGGGCGTGGGGCTGAGCCTGCCGATGGCGGTGTCCAGCTCCGCTACCGCGGGCCCGGGCGGGATCGTGGTCACGCTCGGCGGGCTCGACACGGCCATCGCCTCGGCGCCGGCTAGCGTGACCATCTCGGCAGGGAGTAGTTCCGCCACATTCAGCGTGACCGGGGTGGCAGTGGGCAACACCGCCATCACTGTCTCCGCCCTGGGCCACACCTCGGCCTCGGCTACGGTCAACGTCCGCCAGAACGCCATTGTGCTACCGGCCAGCGTGCTGGCACCGCCCGGCGGCAGTGTCAGCTTCCCGGTGCTGCTGTCCGACCCGGCGCCCGTGGGCGGGCTGGTGGTCAACCTCAGCACCCTTAACCCATCCATCGGCACGGTGAGCGCGTCGACGCTCGTTCCAGAGGGCGCTACTTCGGCTACGGCGACGGCGAACGGGATTGCCACGGGCACGACGACCATCCAGGCCAGCGGGAGCAACTATCGGAGCACGACCACCGTCCTGATCTCCAAGCTTGTCACCATGACCTTCAGCCCGAGCGGCGGGATCTCGGTCGCGGCCACCGTTTCGGCTTCACGCCAGATCGTGCTGTCAGATGCGGCGCCGCCTGGTGGCCTGGTGGTGAACCTGAGCGTGGCCAACCCCGCCGTTGCGTCGGTATCCCCGGCGAGCGTTACGGTGCCAGACGGCCAGTTGACCTCCCCGCCGTTCACGCTCACGGGCGTAGCCCAGGGGAGCACCACTCTGGCCGCGGCCGCCTCCGGGGTGGCCACCATCAGCACGTCGGTGAACATCGGGCCGCCGCCCGCTCTCAGCCTGCCCTGGTCGGGCGCCTGGGTGGGAGCCGGCCTGCACCGAAACAGCTTCTCTGTCGGGCTCAACACCCCCGCCCCTTCCGGCGGGCTGGTGGTCACCCTCGGCAGCTCCAACCCCGCCGTGGCAACAGTACCCGCTTCCGTCACCGTACCGGCCGGTGCCACCTCCCTGAGCTTCACCGGCACCGGCCTCGCGGTGGGCGCCAGCACCATCTCGGCCTCGGCCGCCGGCTGGACGGGCGCCTCGGCGGTGGTCAATGTGTCCGCGCCCCAGCTCAGCCTGAGCGGGGTGCAGACCAGCCGCACTACCCTCTCCGCGCCGCACACCATCATGGCCTACTTCGTCACCCCGGGCTGCGGTTGGTGCGACTACCTGAACGCCGATACGACGGTGAGCTTCACCGTGAACCCGGGGGCCAGCAGCCCAGCCGACATCGTGGCCATTACCCCGTCGACGACGACCGCTCTGGCCAACGCCGACCGCACGCCCAACGTGAGCGTGGGCACTCCCACGGCGGGCGGCAGCTACACCATCACCGCCTCGGCTACGGGCTTTGCCAGCGCCACCTCCGCGACGGTTACCGTCACGCCGCCATACCTGACGATGGGCTGGTCGGGCACCTGGCTAGGGGCGGGGCTCCATCGAGGCAGCTTCTCCGTGGGCCTGTCGAACCCAGCGCCCGCTGGTGGTCTCACGGTCAATCTGGCCAGCACCGACGCGTCCATCGCCACGGTCCTGCCGTCGATCACCGTCGCAGCCGGCGCAACCAGCGCCTCCTTCACCGCCACCGGCCTCACTGTTGGCAGCGTCCAGGTGACCGCCTCGGCTACCGGCTGGACAGGCACATCGGCGGTGGTCAACGTCTCCGCACCCCAGCTCAACCTGAGCGGGGTGCAGACCAGCCGCACCAGGGCCTCCGCGCCGCACACCATCATGGCCTACTTCGTCACCCCCGGCTGCGGCTGGTGCGACTACGTGAACGCCGACACGACGGTGAGCTTCACCGTGAACCCAGGGGCCGGCAGCCCGGCCGATATCGTGGCCATCACCCCGTCGATGGCGACCGCCCTGGCCAACGCGGACCGCACGCCCAACGTGAGCGTGGGTACCCCCACGGCAGGCGGGACCTACACCATCACCGCCACCGCGTCTGGTTTCACCAGCGTCACCTCGGCTGTCGTCACGGTCTCGCCGTAAGGAGGTGCAAGAGGGCTCGCCAATCAGGGGTCAGCAGTCAGTGGGAACGGCGGCGCGGGCGCCGCCGTGCCCACTGACTGCTGACCCCTGATTGGCGCCAACGCGCGGCTGCAATCGGGACGCGGGGACCGGGAGGCGGAGCCATGCCGCCGAGGCGTGGCCCGAGCCGCCCTACCAAGTCCGGGATGATCACCCGCCACCCAGAGGGCTCTGCGTCTCCACAACCCGCGGTACGTGCCAGCGTTCACCCGGACCTGGGATCAACTCCGTTCAGCGCTCGCGGGCGCCGGTTCGCCGTTCGGTGGCGCGGGCGAGGGCTGCGCGCAGGGTGGCTCGGGCCAGCGCGATCGCCTCCTCCTCGCTCAGCCCGGCCGCGGCCAGGGCATTCAGGTAGGCGTGCAGGTCCGCCTCCAGCTTGATGCCAGCCAGGCGCTTGACCTCGTGCAAGTCGTCGTCTCCGGAACGGGCGGGCTGTTGGGGAATCATCGCTCACCTCCCGCGGCTGGTTCGAGCGTCGCGCCATCCTCCGGGTGTAGCTCCAGGTAGCGGCGGTACGCGTCCTCGGCCCGCCAGTTGCGCTGGGCGCGGTAGATCTCGCGGCTGCGACCATCGACCACGTAGAAATGCCCTTCCTGGGTCAGGATGGACCAGACGGCAACAGGGCCCTTCGGATCCAGCGGCGGCTGGCGAATGGCGGTGATGAATTGGGGGCGCAGGCCGGTACGCTCCAGAAAGAAGCGCCCGATCGCAAGGGTGTCCGCCGGCATGGCAAGCCTCAGGGCAAGGGTTCGCGCCGAACAAGGCCCTCAAAGCCACTCTAACACACTTCCGTGGAAACCACGAGACGCTTCAAGCGCTGGGGGCCGGGTGGGGGCGCACAGCCTTGCGCCCCCACCCGTGCTGGGGTCCTGTTACGGCACCAGGGGTGAGGTCGGGTTGCTGGGAGCCTTCTTGCCGGTCAGCGCCCAGTAGTCGTACAGGGTCTGGTAGTCCGCCGGATACGGGCGCCAGGCGATGTCCTTCTGGGCTCCCCAGACCTCGTCCAGGGTGTGGACGAAGAGCCAGAACGCCCCGTCGTGCATGAGCTGGTCCACCCTGGCGTAGCTGCCGGCCATCTGCTCGAGCGTCGTCGCGGCGTTCGCTTGCTGGACCAGGCGCCTGGCTTCGAGCAGCTCGGGCGGGGTAGCGCCGAACTTCGGGGTCAGCTTCGAATCCGGATAGGCCAGCTCGAGCGTCGAGCGGAACGGGGTGGCCGGGCTCCAGTACATCGGGAACACCAGCTCGGTCACGTCGTAGTCGCCCTCGCTCCGCTCGGCCAGGACGCGGGCGCGCTCGCGCGGTTGGAGGGTTGCCTTGATGCCCAGCTTGGCCAACTGGTTGGCCACCGCCTGGGCGATCTCGATGTCCTTCGGGAATACCCCCTGGGTGACGGTCCAGTTGAAGGAGAACCCGTCGGGGAAGCCCGCGTCCTTGAGCAGCGCCTTGGCCTTCTCCGGGTCGTAGGAGTACGGCTTGACGTCGCTGGTGTACCCCAGGTAGCCCGGCCAGAGTGGGCCAGGCAGAGCGGTGCCGCGGCCGCCCAGGATGGACTTGACGATGGCGTCGCGATCGAGGGCGTAGTTCATGGCCTGGCGGACGCGCTGGTCCCGCAAGGGCGGCGTCGTCTTGAAGATGTTGATGACGTAGGCCAGCGCCGAACTACCCTTCAGGCTGACCACCTCGAGCTTCGAGTTGCCCTCGATCGAGGCCAGCGACTCGATCGGGATCGTCTGAGCGATCTGGGCGGTGCCGGCCTGCAGCTCCATCACCCGGGTCGAGGGCTCTGGCACGTAGCGGACTACGAGCTTGTCGGGGAAGGGCTTGCCGCCACGATAGCCGTCCCAGGCCTCCAGCCGCACCGTGCCATCCCGCTCCCAGTCGACGGCCTTGTAGGGCCCGGTGCCAATCGGCTTGCGCTCGTACTCCGCCGCGGTCATGTTCTTCCGCGCCAGCGCGGGAACGTTCATCAGGTCGACCACGCCGATCACCGAGGTGTTGGGCTCTGGCATGGTCCACTTGATGGTGTACTTGTCCACGATCTCCGCCTTGCCCAACGGCTTCAGGCTCTGGCCCTTGCGGCCCGGCTTGTCGACGTTGACGATGCCGTCGAAGGCGTACTTCACGTGCTCCGAGGTCAACTCCTCCCCGTTCTGGAACTTAACCCCCTTCTTCAGCTCCACCTGGAAGGTCTTGCTATCGGGGAAGCTCCACTTGTCGGCCAGGTAGTTGACCACGCCCCAACTCTTTCCGTCCGGCAGCAACTCAGCCCGCAGCAGGGGCTCTTCCACGTGCCGCATCAGCGCCCACTCGTTGTTGGTGCCGTACTCGGTGAACGGGTCGCCGCCCCCCGTCTGCTCAGCCGTGACGATGTTCCACTCAGACGGCCTGGCCGTCGCCGGCGGCGCGGTCTGTGCAGGGGCGCAGGCCACGAGGAGGGCGGCAACCAATACGGCTATCACGGCGCTCAGGGATATCCTGCGAGTCAGCCTGTTCATATGCACCTCAAGACCAAGTTCACAGTCTACAGTCGACAGTTCACAGTCGACAGTCCGCCCGGGGTCTGTTACCCGTCAAGTGAGGGGTGGTATCCGAGCCGCGACCGTCCCAGTGCTGAGTGCTGAGTCCTACTGAGCGCTGCATGGAGATTCTGAACATCGCTGGAGGACCGTAGCGCGGGGGCTTGTCCCCCGCCCCGCGCCCCGCACCCCAGGGGGCCAGGGCGGGGGACAAGCCCCCGCGCTACGGTCCTCCAGCGATGTCGAGGTCTTTGTGCAGCAATCAGTAACTCCTGAGTACACGGTCCTCACTCAGGACTCAGCACTCAGCACTCGTCCGCCCCTACCGGGCCCGGGGGACGGGGCGGACACCCAGTTCCGCCCCTACAGAACCCTGCACGGGCAAGGCGGAGCTGGCTTCCAGGGGAATGACCACGGGCTCCTGGGCGTCCGTCTGCAGAGCATCCAGCGCCTTATGCACCAGCCGCCTCCGGAACGCCAGTTCCTCGTCCCGAGACAAGCTGGGGTCGCCCACCGGGTGGATGACCGCTCGTCCGGCGACGATGCGGTTGGGACCGACGCTCTGGGCCAGGGGCACGATCGTGGAAATGAGCGCCGTAGGGATGCCTGCCCGCTCGATCTCTTTGGCCATCGTTGCACCGCAACGCGTGCAGGTGCCTCAGGTGGCGGTCAGGATGACCGCGTCGACCCCTGAGGCGGTCAGTTCCCGGGCGATCTCCTGGCCGAACCGCTTGGCAGTGGTGGTGGCGGCGCCGCTGCCCACCGTCACGTAGTAGGAGTCGAATAGACGGCCAATCGCGCCCTGGGCCTCGAATTCTCGCAGCACGTCCAGGGGCACGACCCGGTCGGGGTCTTCGTTGGCCCGGGTCGTATCGTAGCCACCATGGACCGAGAGCCACTCCTCGCCGGTCAGGTCATCGATTCCGGCCAGGCTGTACTTCAGCCACTTGGTGGCGAAGGTCGACTCCATCCGGCCCGGGTTGCCCTGGGGCACGACACCGCCGGACGAAACCAGGGCCACGGTGGCCTTGCTCAAGTCCTTGATCGGCGGGGGGGCCGCCACCCGGTCGTACTGGGGCAGCGGCCACTCGGTTTCGACCGCCTCGCCCCGCAGCCGCTTCAGCAGCATGGCCACCGCTCGGACCGCGGCCGGCTGCTCGACGTAGTCTGTGAAGCGCAGCCCGCGCGGCAGGTAGCCTTCTTCCGCCGGCAGGCCGATGCGCTCCCCCCGCGCCAGCTTGAGGCCCAGCGGCACCATCCGCCCCAGCGCCGCGGCCATGCTGGCCGCGCTGATCCCGGTGGGCACGATGTACGTTTGGGAGCGATACAGCTCGACGCCCGGGTTCTCGGGGTACATGCCCGTCACGGTCGGCACGTTCAGCCGCTCCTGGACCGCCGCGCACACCTGGCCGCACGCCAGCCCGTAGCGCCCCGCGTTGAAGGCCGGCCCGGCTACCACCAGATCCGGCTGGTACTTGCTCACGGACTCGAGCACCTGCTCGAGCGCGCTCTCGGCGTGCTCGCTGATGTAGTTGTCGCCGCAGTAGACTGTGGCCACCACCTCGCCCTGGTCGCCCAGGGCGCGCTGCAGGGCCAGGCCTGGACCAACCGTCCCCTCCCGCACGCCCGGCGCCTCGTCGGCCCTGTCCTCGCCACCAACCCCGGCGAAGAACTGATTCAGGTAGTAGACCACCCGCACTTTGCTCATTCTCGTCTCCCTTCCCAGTGCTGAGTGCTGAGTGCTGAGTGCTGAGTGCTGAGTGGGGACGCGGCACCGCCTCACTCAGGACTCAGGACTCAGGACTCAGCACTCAGCACTCAGTATTGCCTTGCGGCCAGGCGGCCGTAGCCGGAGCTGTGGCAACAGCCGTACACGTATCGATAGGGTACGCTCACGCTGTCAGTAGGGACGCCGGGAAGATCGAAGAACTCGCGCCCCCCGATCACCTTCGAGGGCGCTGGCAGGTCCACCCGTTGGGTGGCGCGGCCTGCGCTGACGATGGCGACCGCCTCGGGCACGAAGTGGACGAACCCGGGGTCGTCGGGCGTGCCGTAGCTCTCGGGCATGACCTGCACGGTGGTGATCCCGGCCTGCTCGCACTTCTGGCAGATGAGCATGAACTCTACGCAGGGATGGCCGCCGCCGTAGAAGCTGGAGCAGGCTCCCTGCGCTCGCAGCATCCGGGCGAGCTTCACCGCGTACTCGGCCAGCATGTTCTTCTGATCGATCTCGTTGATCACGGCGCCGGGGTACGCGATCACGCCCACGAAGTTCAGGCCCGTGCCGTGGTGCGCGTACAGCTCGCGGATGAGGGCGTGGTTCTGGTTCAGGTACGTACAGGACCGGGTGCTGGCATGATGGTTACTCACGGCGTTGACCAGGGCGCCGTCGAGGATCTCGTTGGGATGGATCAGACTGGGGAGGATGCCATCGGTGTTCTCCCCGTAGATGTCGATCCAGTTCATCTGGAGGAAATACACGACCCGGGGCAGGGTGGGGTCGGCCGGTGCCAGCTCGTACACCTGCAGGGTGTCCGGCTCCAGGTGCTCCGTGGTCCGGGCCAGGTAGGCCGCCGTTTTCAGCTCCGCAGCGCGGACGGCGTGGTTGTACCGCTGGGCAACGGGCGAGCCGATCATGATGTTGTGCATGGCCGCCTCGGGCTGGTCGCGGTCCAGGTACCTGGGATGGGGCTTGAAATCGAGCACCAGGTTGACCGTGGAGCCAAAGGGAGAGGCCTGGGCCCCGGGGCCGGCCATGTCGACGATCGCCTCGCGCCAGTAGGTCGGCTCCCCGGCCGCGGGCTCGCCCACCGACACGACAGCTATCCCTGCCAGGCGGTGGGTGCGCCCCTCCCCAACCGTCTTGCGCGGCCCGACGAAGCCCGGGAACGTACTCCCGTTCCCCGGCTTGAAGCGCGGCTCGGCCGCGTCCATGACGTGGATCAGCCGCGTGGCCTCGCCCGGGCGAGCGATCTCCACCGCCACATCCTCGAAGTTTCCGCTCTCCAGGATCAGCCGGCGCACCGCCTCGCGGTCGACGGACAGGACTCCATCCTCAAACCTGGTCCGATCCGAGAATCGGACATCCCTGGCCGCGAAGGACGCCAGTTCCAAGCGCATCGTAGAACTCTCCTGTCGTGAAGGGTGAAGGGTGAAGGGTGAAGGGTGAAAGTGCGCACTTTCACCCTTCACCCTTCACCCTTCACGTTCTCCCCCTCAGCCGGGGGTCCAGCAAGTCGCGGAGGCCATCGCCGAGCTGGTTCACGCCCAGCGCCACGATCGAGAGCGCGAGTCCCGGGAGGACGACCAGCCAGGGGTAGGTAACCAGGTAGCCCCGGTTGGAGGCCAGCATGCTGCCCCAACTCGGCATGGGCGGCTGGATGCCCAGGCCCACAAAGCTGAGGGTCGCCTCGGCCAGGATCCGGGAGGGGACCTGGTAGGTGGCAAAGACCAGCAGTGGCGCCATGATGTTTGGCAGGACGTGGCACAGCATGATGCGCGCGTGCCCGGCCCCCAGCGCCCTGGCCGCCATGATGTAGTCACGCTCCTTGACCGAGAGGGTGGAGCCCCGGGCAGCGCGCGCAAAGGTCATCCAGCCAGCCAGCCCCAGCGCGACGATCACGTTGGTCAGGCCTGGCCCCCAGAAGGCCGTGATGACGATGGCCAGCAGGATGTAGGGAAAGGAGTACTGGACGTCGGCAATGCGCATGAAGAAGGCGTCGATGCTCCCTCCCAGGTAGCCCCCCATCACCCCGATGGTCACCCCGAGCGCACCGGCCAGCACCACGCTGACCAGCCCCACCAGGAGCGAGATGCGAGCGCCGTAGATGAGGCGGCTCAGGGTGTCCCGGCCGAACTCGTCGGTCCCGAGGAGGTGCCGGGGCGTCCCACCCGCCCACACTGGCGGCTGGAGCTGGTTGCCCAGGTTCTGGTCGTCGTAGTAGTAGGGGGCGAGCAGGGGGGCGAAGGTGCCGACGAACACGAAGACCAGGACCAGGATGGAGCCCAGCACGGTCTGCGGGCTGCGCTTCGCGAGCCGCCAGAACCTGATCCGCGTGTCGATCAGCGGCTGCGGGCGCTCGGGAAGCGTGGCGACGGCCGAGGTGGCATTCATGCATTAGCTCGAGGCCAGACGGATCCTGGGATCGATGTAGGCGTAGAGCAGGTCCACCAGCAGATTGAGCAGGATGAAGACGGCGGCCAGCAATGTTACACCAGCCAGGACGACCGGGTAGTCTCGCCGCAGCACCGATTCCAGGAGCAGCAGCCCCAGGCCAGGCCAGGCGAAGACCGACTCGATGACCACCGCGCCGCCCAACTGCCAGCCCAGGCTCAGCCCGGTCATGGTGACCAGCGGGATGAGGCTGTTGCGCAAAGCGTGTCGGATGAGCACCACGTGGGAGGCCAGCCCTTTGGCCCGGGCCGTCCTGATGTAGTCCTCGCCGAGCACCTCCAGCATCTCCGAGCGGGTGAGCCTGGCCAGCAGCGCCAGCAGCGAGAAGCTGAGCGCCACGGCCGGCAGCACCAGAGACTGCGGCCCCTGGTTGCCGGAAACCGGAAGCCAGCGCAGGTTCACGCTGAACAGCAGGATGAGCATCAGGCCCAGCCAGAAGTTGGCCACCGATTGTCCGACCAGCGCCAGGGCCATCACGAACTGGTCGACGAGCGTGCCGCGCGCAACTCCGGCGATGATGCCCAGCGGAATGGCAACGGCGATGGCGATCAAGGTGGAGGCCACGGCGAGCTGCAGGCTGGCCGGGAAGCGCTCGAGCACCAGGTCCATAGCCGCCTTGCCCTTGAAGAACGACCTGCCGAAATCCCCCCGCACCGCCCTGGAGAGGAAGACCCCGAACTGGTAGAGCACCGGCTGGTCGAGCCCGTACGCCTGGCGGATCTGCGCCTTGTCCTGGGCGGTAGCCTCCGGAGGCGCCAGCATCTCCACCGGGTCGCCGGTGGCCAGGAGCGCCAGGAACACCACCAGCAGCACCGCCACCAGGGCGATGGGCGATTCCAGTATGCGCCGGACAACGACTGTCTGCATCGACCTTCTCAGTGGTCAGTGGTCAGTGGGACGGTGAGACACACTGACCACTGACCACTGACCACTGACCACTCAGTATTGCCTTCCAGCGAGCTGGCCGTAGCCGGTATTGGTGCAGGACCCGTACAGGTAGCGGTACGGCACGCGCAAGCTCCCCGCGGGCGCGTCTGGCAGGTCGAAGAACTCCTGGCCGCCGATCACCCGGGGCAGCGGCGGCAACTCGACCCCGTGGGTGCTCCTGCCTGTGCTCACGATGGCCGTCGCCTCGGGTACGAAGTAGACGAAGCCCGCGTCTTCGGGTGTGCCATAGCTCTCGGGCATCAGTTGCACGGTGGTGATCCCCGCCTGCTCGCACTTCTGGCAGATGAGCATGAACTCCACGCAGGGATGGCCGCCCCCGTTGTAGCTGGAGCACGCCCCCTGCGCTCCCAGGCTCCGGGCGAGCTGCACCGCGGCCTCTGCCATGGCCTCTTTCTTGTGCATGTTGTCGGAGGTATTGGGGTAGATGACGACGCCGGCGAAGCTCAGGTCGACCCCGTGGTGCGCGTACAGCTCTCGGACGAGCGCGTGATTCTGATTCAGGAACGTCGAGGCCCGGTAGGAGGCGTGCATGTTGCTCCGCAGGCTGACCAGCGCGCCATCCAGGATCTCGTTGGGGTGAATCAAGCGTGGCGCGTCGCCCGCGAAATGCTCGCCATAGAGCGCCTGCCCGTTCACCTGGTAGAAGAACACCACCCGAGGCAGAGACGCCGCCACCGGCCCCAGCTCGTATACCTGGACGCTCTCCGGCTCCATGCCCGCCGTGGTCCGGGCCAGGTAGGCCGCCACCTTCAGCTCCGCGACGCGGACCGCGCGGTTGTAGCGCTGGGCAAACTCCGAGCCGACCATGATGTTGTGGATGACGGCCCCAGGGCGATCCGGCTCCAGGTACCTGGGATGAGGCTCGAGGTCGAGCACCAGGTTGATCGTGGAGCCATGGGGAGAGGCCGTGGCCCCGGGGCCGACCATGTCGACGATCGCTTCCCGCCAGTAGGTCGGTTCTCCGGCCACGGCCTCGCCCAGCGACACGATGGCCATACCTGCCAGGCGGTGCGCGCGCCCCTCTCCGGCCACCTGCGGCGGTCCGATGAAGCCCGGGAACGCGCTCGCCTCCCCGAGCTTGCAGCGCGGCTCGACCGCGTCGATGACGTGGATGAGCCGCACCTGGTCACCCGGGCGGACAACCTCCACCGCCACGTCGGCGAAGTCACCCCCGTCCAGGATGAGGCGCCGCAACTCGTCTCGGTTGACCTCCAGGACGCCCGCCTCGAACCTGGTCCGATCCGCGAACCGGACGTCCCGAACTACAAAGGACGCCATCTCTAAACGCATCGCGACTCTCCAGTGGCGAGTAGCTGTGGCCAGCGCTCGCCGGTCGAAGGAGCCCCATTCTACTCCCCTGCATCCCCGCCTGGCAATCGGGCACGACGTGAAGGGGTAGAGTGGGAGGCTGGCGCGGTGGCCGATAGGTCCGGCGCTGTCCACGCACTTGATTGCAGGCGCTGCGGTCCCGAGACCGTGCTCCGGCTCCAGCCCCCCCTCATCGAACCGGGCATGCGATGCT
>JACQUR010000443.1 GCA_016210245.1 Chloroflexota bacterium | reverse complement strand
GTTTGAGAAGTATGTCACCCGCACCTTCTACTTCTGGATGGTCCGCTTCCTGCGCACCAAGTACAACAACGTGGAGATAGTCTTCATAACCCATCACACCCAGGCCAGGGAGGTGGACGAGGAGAACTTCTTCACCCTGGGAGAAAGCGGCGGCACCAAGGTGTCCTCGGCCTACCAACTCTGCCTGGACCTCATCAAGCAGCGCTACAACCCGAGTCTGTGGAACATCTACCCGTTCCACTTCTCCGACGGCGATAACTGGGGCGAGGTGGACAACCAGCGCTGCCTGGAGCTGGTGCGCGCCCTGCTCGGTCTGTCCAACGTCTTCGGCTACGGGGAGATCCAGGAGGGTGGGCGCCGCTCGCTCAGCACCCTGATGTCCACCTTCTCGGCCATCGACGACCCGCACTTCATCGGCGTGACCATCGCTGGCCGGGAAGACGTCTACCCGGCCCTGATGAAGTTCTTCTCGACCCGCGAGCAGAAAGCCGCCTGATCCGGCTGGGACGTGACGTGTCGATCTTCAGGGAGCGATGATGAATCCACAGGACTTCCGCGCGCTCGAGAAAGCCACCCAGGAAATCTGGGACATCGCCCGACGGTTTGGTCTCGATCCCTTTCCCACCAACTTCGAGCTGGTGCCGGCCGCGATCATGTACGAGTTCGGCGCCTACGGACTGCCCGGTCGCTTCTCCCACTGGACCCACGGGCGGGCCTACCAGCAGATCAAGACCATGTACGACTACGGGCTGAGCAGGATCTACGAGCTGGTGATCAACACCAACCCGGCCTACGCCTTCCTCCTGGAGAACAACTCGGTCCTCCAGAACAAGGTGGTCGTGGCCCACGTCCTGGCCCACGTGGACTTCTTCAAGCATAACATGTACTTCGAGCCGACCAACCGCCAGATGCTCGAGAGCGCCAGCGTCAACGCCGACCGCATCCGGCGCTACGAGTTCCAGCACGGCAAGCGCGAGGTGGAGGAGTTCCTGGACGCGGTGCTCTCGATCCAGGAGCATGTCGACCCCAACCTGCGGATCAAGCGCAAGACTGTGGAGGATCTCCAGCGGCGGCCGACAGCCAGGGAGACGACGTACGACGACCTGTTCTACGTGGGCGACGAGAAGCGCCCGGAGCAGCCGCCCAGGCGGCTCAAGGTGCCGCCAGAGCCCGAGAAGGACCTGCTGCTCTTCGTCGCCGAGCACGCCCGTGGCCTGGAGGACTGGCAGCGCGATATCATTCAGATTGTGCGGGCCGAACAACTCTACTTCACCCCGCAGATGCAGACGAAGGTCATTAATGAGGGCTGGGCCGCCTACTGGCACGCCCGTATCATGCGCGAGCTGGACCTCCCGTCGGACGAGTACGTGGAGTTCTCGCGCATGCACTCGGCGGTCCTGGCGCCCTCGCGCCGCCAGGTCAACCCGTATTACGTCGGCATGAAGATGTTCGAGGACATCGAGCGACGCTGGGACAACCCGAGCGAGGAGGAGCGGGCGCGGGGGCACCAGCCCGGCCAGGGGCAAGCCAGGATCTTCGAGGTGCGGGAGCTGGAGAACGACGCCTCGTTCCTGCGTAACTACCTGACCGCTGACCTGGTGGAGGAGCTGGACCTGTACCTGTACCGGCTCGAGGGCGACAAATGGGTGATCGTCGAGAAGAACTGGGAGAAGGTGCGCGACGCCATCCTGAACGGCATGACCAACTTCGGGTATCCGTACATCGTCGTCGAAGACAGCGACTTCAACGCCAATCGCGAGCTATTCCTGCGCCACTGCTTCGAGGGACAGGAGCTGGACCTGGCCTACGCCGAGCAAACGTTGCGGTTCGTTCACAAGCTCTGGGGGAGGACCGTCCACCTGGAGACCCAGATGGAGAGCAAGCCGATCATTCTCTCCTACGACGGCAAGGAGAGCCGCAGCCGGCCTGCGGCGGCGTAGGCAGCGTGCAGCGATGTTCAGCAGTAGCATATAATGGAGTCTCTGGCCGCCGCCGGCAGGCTCCCGGGCAGGGGTGGGCGCGTCCCTCAGTGGGCTGCGCGCCCCGGTTGGGACATCCCTCGCCAGTAGAACTTGTTTCCACGAGGAGGTGCGTCGTGACCCACACCGACAGAGAGGTCGAGGCGCCGGTGCGCGACTCTCCGGCGACCAGCGGCGATGGTACCTCCCCAGGGAAAGTGGATCTCACCCACGCCGAAGTGCGTGGCCGGCTCTCGGAGTACCTGGACGGATCGCTCTCGCCCGACGTGTACGCGCACGTCCACCAGCACCTGGATCGGTGTCCCCCCTGCCGCGCCTTCCTCAACACCCTCAGGCGCGTGATCGACGCGGTGGGCCAGCTCCCTCCGCGCGGCCTCCCCGGCCAGGCGAAGCGGCGCATCCTCGATCAGCTCAAGGCCGCCGCCGGCCCCGGCTGAGGCGCGATTTTAGATTTTAGATTTTAGATTGAGGTTCCGGACCGCCCTCAATCCAAAATCCAAAATCTAAAATCAGGAGAGCTTGCACCTTGTCTGCGCGGCACAGCCATACGGTCACTTTCTACACGCGCCCGGGCTGCCACCTGTGCGAGGAGGCGGCGGCGCTGCTCGCCCGTCTCGGGCGTGAGTATCCGATCACGATCGTGGAGCGCGACGTCAGCGCCAGCGTGGAGCTGGAGGCGCGCTACGGGTGGCTCATCCCCGCCATCCAGGTGGACGGGGGGCCAGAGCTGTGCGCGCCCATCGAGGAGGCGCGCCTGCGCGCCGCGCTCCGCTCAGTCCTGAGTGCCGAGTCCTGAGTCCTGAGTGATGCGACGGAAGCATTCGGCCCTCAGCTACCAGCCACTAGCCCTTTCTTCCGAGCGCTCGGACCTGACTCAGCACTCAGGACTCAGCACTCAGCACTTCCCGCTGGCTCGGCACTGGCTGGCGCTGGCCAACGCGGCCGTCGGGCTGTTCGTCGCGCTCTCCTTTGCGGCCCCGGCGCTGATGGCCGCGGGCTTCACCGGCGCGGCCGACCTGCTGTACGACCTCTACGCCTACACCTGCCACCAGTGGCCCTTTCGCTCCTTCTTCCTCTTCGGACCGCAGCCCACCTACTCCTTCGACACGCTGGCCGGGCTGGTGGGCGAGCGCCAGACCTACAGCCTGGTCGGGAGCCTGGAGCTGGGCTACAAGATGGCCTTCTGCGAGCGCGACCTGGCCATCTACGCCACCATCCTGCTCGGCGGACTCGCCTTCGGGCTGCTGCGCGCCCGCGCGCGCCCGCTGGGTTTTGCGGCCTACCTGGTGTTGTGCCTGCCCATCGCCCTGGATGGCTTCACCCAGCTCTTTGGCTGGCGCGAGAGCACCTGGGAGCTGCGGCTGCTGACCGGCGCGCTCTTCGGCCTGGCCAGCGTCTGGCTCATCTACCCGCGCGTGGACCGCGCCCTGGGATTTTGGATTTTGGATTTTGGATTTTGGATTGAGGACGCGGGATCCGGGCCGTTCTCAATCCAAAATCCAAAATCCAAAATCCAAAATCCGGACGTGACATGCGCTCTCAATCCAACCTCCAACCTCCAACCTCCAACTCCGTGATGCCAGATGAGGCGGCCACCCTTCCCGCGGCCCTGGCCGGCCTGCGCCTGGCCCTGGCCATCGTCTTCGTCCTGGCCGTTCCCATCGTCCTGATCAGCACCAACGTGCGCTGGCTCACCGAGGACCGGGCGCTCTACCTGGAGGGCTTCACCAGGTACGGCGCGGGCGCACGCACCGGGCTCTCGCCGGCGCAGCTCGAGCAGGTCGCAGCCGCGTTCATCACCTATTTCCAGGGGCCGCCGGGCAGGATGGACGTGCAGGTCGAGCTGGGGGGCCAACACAGACCGCTGTTCAACGAGCGCGAGCTGGCCCACATGGAGGACGTGCAGAGCCTGGTGCGCGGGTTCCACACCCTCCAGCTCGTCGGCGGGGGCGTGCTGCTGGCCATTATCCTGGTGGGCTTCGCGCTCTGGCGCCGCAGCTTCCTGGGCCCGCTGGGGTGGATGGCGCTGGGCGGGGCCGGACTCACCCTGGGCGTGCTAGCGCTGGCGGGGGCGCTCTCGGTCCTGGACTTCCAGAGCCTCTTCACGCGCTTCCACCTGCTCAGCTTCCGCAACGACCTCTGGATGCTGGACCCGAGCCGCGACTACCTGATTATGCTCTTCCCGCTCGGTTTCTGGCTGGACGCCACGCTGCGCCTGGCGTTCCTGGCCGCGGTGGAGGCGGCGCTGGTGGGCGCGGCGGGCCTCGGGCTGCTGAAACTCCAGCAGCTCATGCCACCCAGTTGAGACAGGAACCTCCGCTCCCGCACGCTCGCCACCGCCATCCGAGCCGCGACCGTGAGGGAGCGGGGTCCGCGCTCCCTCACGGTCGCGGCTCGGTTGGGCGGCCGGGGCGTGTAGGGGCAGCCCCCGGTGGCTGCCCCCGCGCTCCCTCACGGACGCGGCTCGGCTGGCGGTGCCTCATGCCAGCCAGTCAAGGCCGAG
>JACQUR010000453.1 GCA_016210245.1 Chloroflexota bacterium | reverse complement strand
GTCCTGAGTCAGGTCCCTTCACTCAGGACTCAGCACTCAGGACTCAGCACTCAGCACTCAGGACTCAGCACTCAGCACTCAGCACTCAGCACTCAGCACTCAGCACTCGCTACAGTCCCAGATACGCCTGCCGCACCTCGGGCCTGTCGCGCACCTGGGCCGCCGGGCCGGAGAGGGTGATACGGCCCTCGCTGAGCACGTACGCCTGATCGCTCACCGCCATCGCCATGTGGACGTTCTGCTCGACCAGCAGCATGGTGATGCCCGCGTCCTTGAGCTGCCAGATGATCTGGTACAGGGTGATGACCAGCACCGGCGCCAGCCCGAGCGACAGCTCGTCGAGCATCAGCACCCGGGGCGAGGCCATCAGGCCGCGGCCGATGGCGAGCATCTGTTGCTCCCCGCCGGAGAGGGTGCCTGCTTTCTGGTTGCGCCGCTCTGCCAGGCGTGGAAAGAGGTCGTACACCCACTTCAAATTGTGCGCGTACGCGGCGCGGCCCTGGTGCGGCGTCGCGCCCAGGTCCAGGTTCTCCTGCACGGTGAGGCTGGTGAACAGTTGGCGCCCCTCGGGCACCAGCACCAGCCCCAGCCCGGCCTTCTGGTGCGTGGGCAGGGTAGTGACCTCGCGGCCGTCGTAGGTGACCGTGCCGGAGCGAGCGGGGAGCTGGCCCATGATCGCTCGCAGCAGGGTGGTCTTGCCCGCGCCGTTGGCTCCCACCAGGCAGGTAGTCTGGCCCGCTTCCAGCGCCAGCGACACGTCCCACAGCACCTGCACCTCGCCGTAGCCGGCGCACAGCCGCTCGACCGAGAGCAGGCTCATCCCTGGCCCCGCAGGTGGGCAACCAGCTTGGGATCACCCAGGTAGGCAGTGATGACCCGCGGGTCGTTGGCGACTTCCGGCCCGCTGCCCTGGGCGATGACCCGTCCGGACTCGAGCACCACGATCCGGTCGCACAGGTTCATGATCGCTTGCATGATGTGCTCCACCATGATCACGTCGATGCCCCGCCGGTGGACGGCGCGGATGACGTCGAGCATCGCCCCGACCTCGGTCGGGTTCAGCCCCGCCAGCACCTCGTCGAGCAGCAGCACCAGCGGCTCGCCCGCCAGGGCGCGCGCCAGCTCCAGTCGCTTCTTCTCGGCGATGTTGAGCTTGCCGGCCGACAGGTGGCGCTTGGGAACGAGCGCCACCTCCTCGAGCACTCGATCGGCCACCTCGTACGCCCGGGCCAGCGGCAGGTTGCGGCGTCCGAAGCACGCGCCCACGGCCACGTTGTCGCGCACGCTCAGGTCCGTGAGCGGCTGCACGATCTGGTGAGTGCGCCCGATCCCCGCCCGCGCAATGGCGTACGGCGGCCTGGCGGTGAGCTCGCGCCCCTCGAGCGTG
The DNA here is from genome assembly GCA_016210245.1 of Chloroflexota bacterium. Classification (GTDB taxonomy): domain Bacteria; phylum Chloroflexota; class UBA6077; order UBA6077; family JACQUR01; genus JACQUR01. Next base: position 2,055 of record JACQUR010000453.1, on the reverse strand, counting down.
ATCCGCCCACTGTCCGGCGGGAAAACGCCGCTGATCAGGTTGAACAGGGTCGTCTTGCCAGAGCCATTGGGTCCGATCAGCCCCAGGGTCTCGCCGGAGCGTAGCTCGAAGCTCACGTCGCTCACGGCCACCAGGCCCTCGAACCGTTTGGTTGCGTGCTCAACGGCCAGCGTCACTCCAGCGCCTCTCGCAGCACGCGCGACCGCTCGCGCAGCAGGCCGACAATCCCGCCGGTGGCGAACAGGACGATGGCCAGCAGCAGGACGCCCGCGATCACCACGTGCAGGTCGCGGAAGAGCGGACTGGTCAGCAGCGAGCCGCGCAGCCGCTCGTAGACCACGGCCCCCACCACCGGGCCCAGCACGGTCCCAAAGCCGCCCAGCATGACCAGCACGATCGACTCGATCGAGGTGCTCAGGCTGAAGGCCGCCTCGGGGGTGACGTTCCCGTTCTTGAAGAAGAACAGCAGCCCGGCCATGGCGGGGAAGACCGCCGACAGGCTGTAGGCGAGCCGTTTGACGTGCTGGGCATTGATGCCCAGCGTGAGCGACACGTCTTCGTTCTCGCGGATCGACTGGAGCGCCAGCCCGAACTTGGAGCGCTTCACCACGTAGCTTGCGCCCACTACGGCCAGGGCGAGCACGAGCATCAGCACGTAGGCCAGGGTCAGGGCGCCAGCCGGGCCGCCATAGTCCTGGTACAGGGTGAAGTTGAGGAAGATGCCGGACGAGCCGCCCAGGAAGTCCAGGTTGCCCACCAGACTGCGCATGGCCTCGTTGACCCCGATGGTGGCGATGGCGAAGTAGGCGCCGCGCAGGTGGAGCACGGCAGTCCCGAGCAGGAAGGCGATCGCGGCGGTAGCCGCGCCCGCCGCGAGCATGGCCGGCACCAGGTGGACGCCGAGCGCGGTCACCAGGAAGAAGCCCACGTAGCTGCCGAGGCCGAAGAACACGATGTGGCCGAAGCTAACGTAGCCGGCGTAACCCAGGATCAGGTTCAGGCTCGAGGCCAGCACGACGAACAGGAGGATGAGGAACAGGTCCTCGCGCAGGCTGGCCGAGCCGGTCGCCAGCGGGAGGGCTGACACGGCGGCGATCAGCCCCAGGACGACCCAGAACGTTGGCCGGTGGAAGGCGGCCATCAGCTTCTCTTGCCCAGCAGCCCGCTCGGGCGCAGCAGCAGGATGGCCACCAGCAGCGTGAACTCCAGCACGGGCACCCAGCTCACCTGGATGAACGGGGTGGCCAGCCCCTCGACCAGGCCCAGCACGAGCCCGCCCACGAGCGCGCCGGTGGGGTTGCCCAGCCCACCGAGGACGACGATCAGGAAGCTGCGCAGCTCGTGGGAGCCGCCGGAGAGGATGGTGAAGGGGAACAGGGTGCCGATCAGGCCGCCGGCGAAGGCGGCCATCATGATCCCCAGCCCGAAGCTCAGCGCCAGCACCCGGGTGGTATCGATGCCCACCAGGGCCGCCGCGGCGCGGTTGTTGGCCACGGCGCGGATGTACGTCCCCAGCCGGGTGCGATACAGGAAGAGGTAGAGCAGCGCCGCCGCGGCCAGCGACAGCACCGCCGAGACCAGGCGGCTGCCCAGGATCTGGACCGGCCCGATGGCGACCAGGCCGAGGGCCACGCTCAGCGAGCGGGGGGTGGTGGAGAAGACGAGCGTGCCGCCCCCGATGGCGATCAGGCTCACGGCATAGGTGGACAGCAGGGTCATCAGCTCCGGGGCGTCGATGACCCGGTGCAGGGCGACGAAGTACACCACCATGCCCAGGGCCAGGCCCGCGACCGCGACGGCCACCAGGCTGAGATAGGGGTTCAAGGACAGGGAGGTGGAGAGCAGGAAGACGCCGAACATGCCGGCCACGATGGCCGCGCCGTGGGCCAGGTTGACCACGCGCATGACGCCCCAGATCAGGGTCAGGCCCATCGCCGCCAGCCCATAGATCAGCCCGAGCATCAGTCCGTCCGCGCCGGAGTTCAACAGGACATCCACAGCTCCTCCTGCAACCAACCGGAGGGGAGGAGTTTCGAGCGCGGCGCGGATGCGCCG
>JACQUR010000452.1 GCA_016210245.1 Chloroflexota bacterium | reverse complement strand
GCCCCAGGGTGAGCGCGGTCGCGGTCTGGAGCAGCAGGTTGGGCAGGGTGCGCGGGGAGGTGTTAAGGGTGCGGTGCTGGCTCTGGTCGAGCAGCACCGGCAGCCAGGGCAGGAACAGCAGCGCCACCGCGCCCTGGGCCACCAGCCAGGTGGCCGCGCGGCGCGGCTGCCGAACCAGCGCTCCGAGCACCGAGAGGTTCAGCGCCGCCAGGACCGACGCGCCCAGGTACTGGGTGTACAGGGTAGCGGCGGCGACGAGCACGTACAGGACGAGTGCTGAGTGCTGAGTGCTGAGTGCTGAGTGCTGAGTCTCGAGCTGAGGAGCTCGGGACTCAGCACTCAGCACTCGAAACTCAGGACTCAGCCACCTGAGGGCCAGGTGGACCGCCAGCAGCGCCAGCAGCCCCACCAGGGTGTACATGCGCACCTCCTGGCTGTAGTAGACCGCCAGGGGCGAGAGCGCGAGCAGCAGCGCGCCCAGGGTGGCCGGCCAGGGGCCGAACAGCCGCCGCCCCAGCAGCCAGGTCAGGCCCACCACGCCCACCCCGCACACGGCCGAGAGCGAGCGCAGCCCCAGCTCGCTGCTGCCGAAGACGCCGGCCCAGAGCTTCAGGGTCCAGTAGTACAGCGGGGGGTGGGTGTCCCCTGCCGTGGCCTGGACGACCTCCATGAAGCTGCGCTGGAGGTGGTAGGCGCTGATGCCCTCGTCGAACCACAGGCTCTGGGCATCGAGGCGGAAGAAGCGGAGCGCCGCGGCCAGCGCCAGGACCGCGCCGCAGGCGAGCGCCTCCCACCAGCGCCCGCGCCTCGTGCCCCGTTGCCCGGGCCGCATCAGCGCTCGCCCGCCAGGTAGCCCTGCTCGCGCGCGTAGCGCTGGAGGACGTGGTAGAGAGGCAGAGGGGTGAAGTCGGGCTCCATCATCCGGAAGTAGTACCACGCCTGTTGCTGCTCGCGCAGGTCGGGCCGCTTGAAGTACCAGACGGCCATGACGCCCATCCACGGCCACTCGGCGTGCGCGCGCTCGAAGGCGCGTACCGTGTAGCGGGCCTGCAGGCGCAGACTCACGCTGCCGTAGTCGTTCGGCCCGGGCAGGTCGGGTGGGGCCGCGTTCCAGCCCATCTCGGAGGCCCAGATTGGCTTGTGGGCGTCGCCGTTGCGGACCATCACCTCCCGCACCCGCATCGGGCGCGAGAAGTTCACGTCGTCGTAGTCCAGGCGCCGGTCGTCCGGGCCGCTGCGCAGGCCGTAGGCGTTGGTCGCCAGGACGTCGAAGAAGGCCGACGCTCCGGCGTCGTACAGGCGCTGCAGGAAGATCAACTCGTTGAGCGCCTCGGGTCGTTCGTCCCGCGTGGGCGCCAGCGCCGCCGAGAGCACCACGGCGCTGGCATCCACGCCTTTGATCGCTCGGTGGGCAGCCTCGAGCAGGCGGGTGTAGGCCGCGGGGTCGACCGCCTGGCGCCCCCATTCGATGTCCAGGTTGGGCTCGTTCCAGACCTGGTAGTGGCGCACCCGGCCGCGATACCGCTCGGCCACGGCGCGCACGAAGCGCTCCCACTGGCCCAGGTCCAGCGGCGGCGCGTGGCCGTCGGGCGAGGCTGGACTGCGCGCCCATTCGGGGCTGGTATCCAGGCGCAGGATCAGCTCCAGGCCCAGCTCGTTCGCCAGCGCCACGATGTGGTCGTACTTCTCCCAGGTGGAGGTGCCAAACTTCGGGTCCACGTACACGCCCGGGGCGCGCGGCTCGATCTCCTCCCAGCGGAACTCCTGGCGCACCCAGTGGATGCCGGCGGCCCGAATCAGCTCCAGGCTGCGGCGGCGCACGGCGGGGTCCGGCTCCTGCTCCAGGAACGTATTGACCCCCAGTGGGTTCTCGACCCGGGGCGAAACCGCCACCCGGTCGGCGGTGTCGATGGCTGGAGCCTGCACGCGGGACGTAGCCGCGACCCAGCCGTGCTTGAGCTCGACCACCAGGTCCGAGGCGGGGTACAGGCTCACCGCGGCGACGACCAGTGCCAGCGGCACGAGCGCAATGAGGGCTACGCGACCGAACAACTTCATTTCGGCAGGTTACCCGAGGCTGTCCGAGGGAGACAAGGCGAGACGGCGGTAGGCCTCGAGCAGAGCTGGTGCAATCCGCGGCCAGGCGAAGCGCTGCTCCACCAGGGCGCGGCCTGCCCGCGCCAGCGAGGCGGCCAGGCGCGCGTCGTCGAGCACCCGCACGACGTTGGCTGCGAAGGCCTCGGGCTCGTCGGCGAGCAACACGTGCTCGCCGGGCACGCACTCCACGCCGTCCATGCCCATGCTGGTCGAAACCAGCGGGCGGCCGCTGGCCAGCGCCACCAGCGCCTTGAAGCGCACGCCGCCGCCCCAGCGCATTGGCAGGACGTAGGCGGCGCTCCGCTCCAGGTAGGGGTGATCGTCGGGCACCGGGCCGGTGACGACGATCCGCGCGTCCTGCTTACCGCGCTCGACCAGCCAGCTCGGAGGCGCGTGCCCCACCACCAGGAACCGGGCCTGCGCACGGGCGCGCCACACCCGAGGCAGGATGTCGTCCAGGAACCAGCGCACCGCGTCCTCGTTGGGCCGGTAGTCCAGCTTGCCAGAGAACAGCAGGAGCGGCCGCGGCTGGTTGCCCAGGGGCAGCGCCCGATAGGCCTCTGCGTCGACGCCGTTCGGGACCACCCGCGGCCGAATGCCCGGTGCCAGCTCCTCCAGGTGGCGCGCATCCTGCTGGCTGACGGCCAGCACCAGGTCGGCGGTCCGGCAGGCCCAGGCCTCGAAGCGCCGCAGCCGCCGCCACTGGACCAGCGAGTAGAGCGCCAGGGGACCGAGCCACCCGTCGCGCACCTCCGTCTCGTAGGCCCGCCGCTGGAGCAGGTACTCCGCGTTGTGGTCGTCGAACACCCGCTTCGGGCCAGAGACGAGGCGCAGGTACAGCGCCAGCTCGAGGTTCGAGACGTGAACCGCGTCGAAGCCTTCGCGCGCCAGCAGCTCGCCGAGCGCGCTGGCGAACGCGGGCGACCACAACCGCGCGGCCATGTCGGGCAGGGGCGAGGTCAGTAGCTTGGCGGCGCGTCCCAGCCGGCTTCGCCCTGGCGGCGGCAGGACGCGCACCGAGCGGCAGTAGGGCCGCGCTGCCTGGAGTTGCCCCTCCTCGGGCGGCCGCTCGCCAAAGCACAGCAGGTGCAGCTCGTGCTCCTGCGCCAGGATGCGCACAAAGGCCTCATTGCGCATCTTGGCCCCCTGGTCCGCCGGCCACGGGAACTGGGGGAGGAGCATCAGGATCTTCATGGTCGCCCTGTTCCTGATGGCGGACGCGGGGACGCGGGGACGCGGGGACGCGGAGACCTTCGCCGCGTCTCCGCGTCCCCGCGTCCCCGCGTCCTAGGTTCCGACCACACGCCGGTACACCTCATACGTCTGCTCGGCGGTGAAGCGCCAGGTGAAACGAGCGGCGCGCTGGAGTCCGCGGGCGGCCAGCTCGGCGCGCACGCCCGGGTCGCGCAGGGCGTAGCGAAGCGCCTTCGCCCACGCCGCGACGTCGGTGGGCGACAGCAGCCAGGCGGCGTCGTCGGCTACCTCGGGCAGCGAGGAGGTGTTCGAGCAGAGCACCGGGCAGCCGCAGGCCATCGCCTCCAGGACTGGCAGCCCGAAGCCCTCGTGCAGCGATGGGAAGGCGAACACCTCGGCGCCGCTGTACAGGCTGGGCAGCTCCTGGCCGGGCACGTTGCCCAGGAAGCGCACCCGCTGCCGCAGGCCCAGCTCCTCGACCAGGTCGAACACCGGCCGCTCGAGCCAGCCGCGCCGCCCCGCGACCACCAGGCTCACCTCCGGGAACTCCCGAGCGATGGTGGCGAAGGCCTTGACCAGGGTGGGCAGGTTCTTGCGCGGCTCGATGGTGCCGACGAACAGCAGGTACGGCCGGGCCACGCCGAGGCGCACCAGCGCCGTCTCGGGCTGCTCGACCCGCCGGTAGCTCGGGTCGGCGGCCAGCGGCGCCACGGTGATCTTCTCGCTCGGCACCTCCAGCCGGCTGCGCAGGTCCTCGGCGCTGCTCTCGGAGTAGGTCAGGATGTGCTCGGCGCTGTGGACCGCCCGCCCGACCTGGCCGTAGTAGGCCGCGCTCGCCGCGGTCACGGTTTCCGGGTAGCGCAGGAAGCCGAGGTCGCCCACGGTGATCACGGCCGGGCAGCGACGCCGGAAGGGGGGGATCGCGTCGACGCTGTGGAGCAGGTCGGCCTCGACTCGCAGCAGCTCGAGCGGCAGCAGGGTCTGCTCCCAGCGATGGTGGGGCGGGGTGAGCGCCAGCGCCTCATGTACGTTCGGTCGGTCCAGCAGGGGCGACGGGGCGCGCCTGCTCCGCAGCACGGTCAGGCGCGCAGCAGGATACCGGTCCGCCAGCGCCGTCGCCAGTTGCAAGCCGTACTGGGCGGTCCCGCCCCAGGCGTAGCCAATCAAGCGGAGGTCGAGGGCAACATGCATGTCAGTCTCGGAGGTTGGAGCGGGTTGGAGGTTGGAGGTTGAAGGTTGAAGGTTGGATCCAACCTTCAACCTCCAACCTCCAACCTCCAACCTCACTGCTCCCCCCCGTCGTGATTGTCGCCCACGATGGACGGCTCGCCGATGCGCTCGCGCCGGCCGGGCGGGCGGAGCCAGTAGAGAGCCACGAAGCCAAGGATGGTAGAGAAGACGGCCACCGCGTACAGGCCCGACCCGGCCAGCAGGCCGATGGCCGCCACCAGCCAGATGCTCGCCGCGGTGGTCAGGCCCCGCACCGTGCTGGGCGTGCGCCAGATGGTGCCCGCGCCCAGGAAGCCGACCCCGGTCACGATCTGAGCGGCGATGCGCGCGGGGTCGCGCACCGTGCCCTGGCCGAGGAAGGCGTAGGCCGAGGCGACGGTGTACGCGGCCGCGCCGGCCGCCACCAGCATGTGGGTGCGCAGCCCGGCCGGGCGCTGATGCCGCTCACGCTCGAAGCCGATCACCCCGCCCAGGAGAAAGGCAAAGAGCACGCGTGCCATCAGCTCCAACTGCAGCGGGTCGAGCAGGCCAGATAACGGTGGCATGGGTCGCCCTCCCTTCCGGCCCGTCATTGTAAGCGATGAGCGATGAGCGATGAGGACTGAGGCCAGGACTCAGTCCTCATCGCTCATCGCTCATCGCTTCCGGGGCCGGCGGGTGGTCGGGCGCTCGCTGCCGCGGAAGGGCGGCACGTCCAGGGGGCAGACGCGGCTGACGGCGGGGTCCACCATGCGCGAGTACAGCCGCGGCTCCTGCTCCTCCAGGCAGTCGGTGGTAATCACCGTGGGCAGGCGGGCGTTGTAGCGGTAGTTCAGGAGCTGGTAGAGCTTCTCCTCCGCCCAGGGCGTGCTGCTGTGGGCGCCGAGGTCGTCCAGGACCAGCAGTGGGGTGGAGCGGATCGCTTCAAAGACCTCGTCGTACCCGACCTTGCTGTCCGGCGCGTAGGTGGCCCGCAGGTGGTCCAGCAGGTCCGGCGCGGTGACGAAGAACGTGTCCTGCCCCTTGCTCTCGCGGAAGTTGGCGATGGCCGCGGCCAGGTGGGTCTTGCCGCGTGCCGACTCGCCGTGCAGGATCAGCCAGCCGTTGGGCGCCTCCGCGAAGGCCCTGGCCAGGCGCCTGGCCTCGCGCAGCGCGGCAAAGTGCTCCGCCTCGAAGCCGCCGCCCCGCTCGTCGAAGCTGTCGAAGGTCATCTGGCGCAGCCCCTCCAGCGCCTGGCGGCTGAGACGCTGGAGCGCCTTGTTCTCCCACTCGCGCACCACCTGCAGGTCGCACAGGGCCGGGTCGCTCAGCCGTACCCGCAGGCGCTCGTCGATCTGCTCCAGCCGCAGGTTGGTGGTGATCACCGTGGGCAGGCGCAGGTTGTAGCGGTGGTTGATGAGCTGGAAGAGCTTCTCCTGCGCCCAGGGCGTGGCGCTCTGCGTGCCCAGGTCGTCCAGGATGAGCAGCGGCGCCTGGCGCACCGTCTCGAACAGCTCGTCGTAGCCGACCTTGCTATCCGGCGCGTAGGTCGCCCGCAGGTGGTCCAGCAGGTCCGGCGCGGTCACGAAGAACGTATCCGCGCCCCTGGTCTCGCGAAAGTTGGCGATGGCCGCGGCCAGATGGGTCTTGCCGCGCGCCGACTCGCCGTCCAGGATCAGCCAGCCGCCAGGTGCCTCGGCGAAGGCCCTGGCCAGGCGATTCGCCTCGCGCAGGCGGGCGAAGTGCTCGGCCTCGAAGCCGCTGCCCCGCTCGTCGAAGCTGTCGAAGGT
>JACQUR010000449.1 GCA_016210245.1 Chloroflexota bacterium | reverse complement strand
TCCTGGCCCAGGTCCTCGGCCTCCTCCTGGAGCATCTCGCTGTAGCCGATGATGGCGTTGAGCGGGGTGCGCAGCTCGTGGCTCATGTTGGCCAGGAAGGTACTCTTGGCCCGGTCGGCCGCCTCGGCGACCTCCTTGGCTTCCTGCAGCGCTTCCTCCGCCCGCTTGCGCTCGATCAGCCCGGCCAGGGCGTTGGCCGCGGCTTGCAGGAACGCGACCTCGCGCTCGTCGCGGCGGTAGCCCTCGGTCAGATACAGCACGATGACCCCCAGGACCTTGCCCTGGAGCAGAATGGGCACGTTGTAGTGCCCGTGGGGGGCCATGCCCTCGAAACGTATGTCGTGGCGATCGTCCACGCTCTCCGCGTACTGGGCCTGCCGGCTGGCAGCAGCTCGACCACACAGACAGCTCCCGAAGGGAACCCGAGCGCACAGCGTGAGCAGCGCGGGAGACAGGCCCCGCTGCGCCTTTAGCACCAGGACGTTCGGATCATCATCCTCGACCAGGAAAATGGCCCCTCGGGGCATGATCCGCACCCAGGGTGTCGAGAGCAGCACCCCCAGCGCACGGTCCAACTGCTGCTGCAAAGGGGCTCTCTCCAACGAGGTGTGGAGGAGCGCGTTCAAGATGCTCTGGCTCTGGTAGCTCTCCTCGAGTCGTCGGATCATCTCTTCGATCTTGACAAACTGCTCGACCACCAGCGAGGCCGAGATCTCCGAGGCCCGGCGAGTGACCCGGATCTCCTCTCTGAGCAGGGCGTTCTCCTCCAGCACCACCTCGATGGATGGCCCCGTCCCGTTCGTCTTCATGCTCCACCTCCGGGTCAGTGGCCAGTGGTCAGGGGTCAGTGGTCAGTGACCCCTGACCCCTGACCACTGACCACTGACGAGCTGTACGCTGAGCGTGGCCGCCTGCTCGACCAGCGCGTCGTCGGGCGGCCCTTCGACACCCACCAGCAGCACCTCGGGTAGCGCGCCCTCGCACACCTCGGGCAGCACGCCCAGCAGGTAGGCCAGCCCGGCCGCGTGGTCGTACCGGACGCCGCCCACGGTCGCCACCTCGGCCGCGTCCAGGATCAGCACCTCCTCGGGTCCACCGAACCCGGCCACGCGATCCACGAACACCACGCGCTCGGCCCCTTCGATGAAGCGGAGCAGGTCCAACCCCGCCAGTCCGCCGTCGATCACCTGCACGTCGTCTGGCAGCACCCGCTGGACGAGCGCATCGTAGACCCTCGGGCCCACTGCATCCTCAGGCACGTAGCGGTTGCCGACGCAGATAATCCGTTTCATCTGGTTGCGCTCGCGGATAGTGCCGCATTATACAACCCGAGCCTCTCTGAACGGCCGGAACCGCTGAGTAGTGAGTAGCGGCCGCGCAGGCGCCTGCTGGCTCATGGCTCGCTAGACCGATGAAGGTGCGGCATCCTTCAAGCCCAGCACGTTGAACGCGGGCACCGGCCGGGCGAAGCCCTTGAGGCTCAAACCGCCAACCGGCTCGGCCTCCAACAGCCCCTCGACCGCGGCATACATGTGCTCCTCGATGAGGATCTGTCCGTGGCGCGCTTCGCTGCACAGGCGGGAGGCCATGTTCACCACGCTGCCGACTGCGCTGTAGTCGCGCCGCCCCTCGAACCCGATCATGCCCAGGGTGGCGGGCCCCAGGGCGATGCCGACGCCAAAGCCCAGGGTATAGCCGCGCGTCCGCCACCCGGCGGTCAGCTCGATCACCCGCTGCCGCATGGCCATGGCCATGCGCACGGCGCGGGCGGCCGGGTCCGGGCACTCGATCGGGTCGTTGAAGAAGACCATGATCCCGTCGCCGGCGAAGTGCTCCAGCGTGCCTTCGAAGCGGAAGATGATCGCCCCCAACTCCTGGTGATACTGCCGCAGAACGCCGATCACCTCTTCGGCCTCGGTGCTGTCGACGAAGGAGGTGAACCCCCGCAGGTCGCAGAACACCACCGCGATCTGCCGCCGGTGGCTCTCCAGGAGCGTGCTGGCGCCAGACGAAACCACGACATCGGCCAGTTGCGGCGAAAGGAAGCGCCGCAGCCGTCCCAGCCGCTCCAACTCCCCGACCTGTTGCTGGACCCGCTCCTCCAGCGTGCGGTTCCACTCGGCCAGCTCGGCCTTCTGGGCCTCGATCGTGTCATGGTAGTCCTTGACCCGCAGCAGCGACTTCACCCGGGCCAGCAGCTCCGCCTGGTTGAACGGCTTGGTGATGAAGTCGTCCGCTCCGGCCTCGATGGACTCGAGCTTCTCCTCCTCGCCGCTGGCGGTGATCATGACCACGGGAAGGAAGCGCGAGGCCGGGTCTTCCCGCAGCCGTCGACAGACCTCGTGGCCATCAATCCCGGGCATGACGATATCGAGCAGAATGAGGTCCGGCTGGACCTGCCCCACCTGCTCCAGCGCCGCCTCGCCGCTGCCGGCCGACACGGTCAGGTAGCCCCGAGGTTTGAGCAGAGCTTCGAGGATCCTGACGTTCAAGCGGTTGTCGTCGACGATCAGGACTCTCGGCTGCCGTTCCATCCGCGTCCCTCCCGGGCAGTGGTCAGTGGTCAGTGGTCAGTGGTCAGTGGCCGGTAGCTACTGACCACTGACCACTGACCACTGCCTCCAGCGCCTGGCGGAGCCGCTCGAACTCCCGCTCCAACCGCGCCAGCAGCGCGGTCGCCCCGTCCAGCGGCCCGCTTCGCCCGAGTGTCTCCAGCTCCAGGCACACCGCGGCCACCGGCCTGGCCCCCATGTTCCCACTGACCCCCTTCAGCCCGTGCGCCGCCCGGCGCACCTGGTCGGCGTTCCCTGCCAGCACCCCCGCCCGCACCGCGGCCAACTGCGCTGGGGCGTCCTCCAGGAACAGCTCGATCAGCTCGCGCACCAGCTCGGCCCCACCTTCCGGATCGAGGCTCCGCATCTGGTCCAGCACCGAGCGGTCGAGCGCCGGGCCCAGTTCCGCCTCGGGCGCGCCCTCCGCCGCTGGCGGCTCCGCGTCCGGGGCCGCGCCCCCCTCCACGGCCTCCCCTGCGCTCGGTTCCTCGACCGGGGCGACCGGCGGGCTGTCGGCCGCGCGGTGCGAGGTGCCCGCGGCTGCCTGCTCCGGCTCGACCGACTGCCTCCTGCCTCCTGCGGACTGCCGACTGCCTCCTGCCTCCTGCCTCCTGCCTCCTGCACCCTGCACCCACTCTCCCCAGCGCTCCAGCGCCGCCTGCAGCTCCCTGGGCTGGATGGGCTTGCTCACGTAGTCGTCCATGCCCGCCGCTAGACACTGCTCGCGGTCGCCCTGCATGACGTTGGCGGTCATGGCGACGATACGCGGCTGCCTGTCCGCCGGCCAGCGGGCGCGGATCTGCCGTGCGGCCTCCAGCCCGTCCATCTCCGGCATCTGCATGTCCATCAGCACCACGTCGTAGGGCTGCCGCACCAGGGCCTCCAGCACCTCCACCCCGTTGGCCGCCACGTCCGCCCGGTAGCCCATCCGCTCCAGCATGCGCAGTGCGACCTTCTGGTTGACGACGTGGTCCTCGGCCAGCAGCAGCCGCAGGGGCAGGCGCTCGCCCAGGTGCTGGTCGAACGCCCAGGCTTGATCGCTGGACTGCTGGGTGCGGCGGGCCGCCTGGGGCACACGGGCCAGCACCTCCATGAAGCTGTCGTACAACCCCGAGGCTTTGACCGGCTTGGTGAGGTGTGCCGCGAAGTGGTCCATCCGGGGATCGCGCTCGCGCTGCCCCACGGACGACAGCATCACCAGTGGCAGCGCCTGTGCGTCGCGGTGGCGCCGGATCTCCTCGGCCAACTGCAGGCCGTCCATCTCCGGCATCTGCATGTCCAGCACTGCCAGGTCCAGGGCCTCGCCCCGTTGGACGATCTCCAGCGCCTCCGGCCCCGAGGCCGCCTCTATCGCCACCATGCCCCACGACTGCGCTTGCAGCCGAACGATCTGGCAGTTGGTGGCGTTGTCGTCCACCACCAGCACCCGCTTGCCGCGCAGCTCCGGCTGTTCGCCGCTCAAGTAGATCGGCTGGCTGCGCTCGGTAGCGTGCGCCTGAATGGTGAAGTGGAAGGTGGAGCCTTGGCCCACCTCGCTCTCCGCCCAGGCCGTGCCACCCATGAGCTCGGCCAGGCGCCTGCTGATGGCCAGCCCCAGGCCCGTGCCACCGTGCTTGCGTGAGATCGAGGCGTCCACCTGGCTGAACGAGCGGAACAGCCGGTCCAAGCGCTCCGGGGGGATGCCGATGCCGGTATCCCTGACCGAAAAGTGCAGCTCGTACCTGGGGGCGCGGCCTGGCTCGGTCGGCGGTGATTCCTCCTCCAGCGTCCGCGCCGAGACGGAGACGACCACTTCCCCTCGCTCGGTGAACTTGACGGCGTTGCTGAGGAAATTGAGGATGATCTGGCGCAGGCGGGTGGGGTCGCTCAGCACGGCAGCCGGCGTGCGCGCTTCGATCACACAGGCCAGGTCCAGCCGTTTCTCCGCCGCCCTGGCGGCCAGCAGGTCGACGGCCGATTCCAGCAGCTCCCGCACCCCGACGGGCTGGGACTCGAGCTCCAGCCGGCCTGCCTCGATCTTGGAGAAGTCCAGGATATCATTGATGATGGTCAGCAGGGCGTCGCCGCTGTTGCGGATGGTCTCAACAAAATCCCGCTGCTGATGATCGAGGGATGTATCGAGCAAGAGGCCGCTCATGCCGATGATGGCGTTCATCGGGGTGCGGATCTCGTGGCTCATGGTCGCCAGGAAGGTGCTCTTGGCGCTGTTGGCGGTTTCGGCTTCCTCCTTGGCGATCTCCAGCGCCTCTTCCGCTCGCTTGCGCTCGATCAGCCCGGCCAGCGTGTTGGCCACCGCGTGCAGGAACGTGAGCTCGCGCTCGTCGCGTCGGTAGCCTTCGGCCAGGTACAAGACGATGACCCCCAGGACCTTGCCGTTCAGCACGATCGGCACGTTGTAGTGGCCGTGGGGGGCTATGTTGTCAAAACGGACCTCGTGGCGATCGTCGATCCGATCTGCGAACTGGGCCTGCCTGCTGGCCGCGGCCCGGCCGCACAGACAGCGGCCGAAGGGAACGCGGGCGCACTGCGTGAGCAACTGGGGAGCCAGGCCGCGCTGCGCTTTCAGCACCAGGACCTGCGGGTCGTCCTCGACCAGGAAAATAGCCCCCCTGGGCAGCGTTCGCACCCAGGGCGTGGAGAGCAGCACCCCCAGCGCGCGGTCGAGCTGTTCTTCCAGGGGGGCTTGCTCCAGAGAGGTGCGCAGGAGCGCATTCAAGATGCTCTGGCTCTGGTGGCTCTGCTCGAGCCGCTGGATCATCTCCTCGATCCTGGTGAACTGCTCGATCACCAGCGAGGCCGAGATGTCGGCGGCCCTGCGCGCCACCCGGACCTCCTCCCGCAGCAGGGCATTCTCCTCTTCCAGCGCCCGGGTTGCTTGCCCGGTCCCGTTCGCGTTCACGCTCCCCCCAGCTCAGTGGTCAGTGGTCAGTGGTCAGAAAGGCAGAAGGCAGGGGCCACTGGCCACTGGCCACTGACCCCTGACCCCTGACCCCTAGAACGTCGCTTCCCCCAGGCTTCGCCCGCGGCTGGCGGCGTGGACCGTGCAGACCAGACAGGCATCGAAAGAGCGCACCACGTGGCCCAGTTCCACGGGGTTCGCCACGTCTTTGACCTGCGTGCCGATGAGCGCCTCCTCCCACGGACCGCGGACGCCATCGCTGTCGCGGGGCGAGGCGTTCCAGGCGGTGGGGGTGATGATCTGGTAGTGCGCGATCTTCTGGTTCTCGATCTTCACCCAGTGCCCGAGCGCTCCGCGCCCGGCCTGAGTGAGTCCAAACCCGGTCCCCTCGACCACCTCGCCCGGGGACACGTAGAACTTCCCGTCGCCGGTCGTCTCCGCTAGCCACGCTTCCATGGCTGGAATCAGCTCGGTCGGCCTGGCCAGGCGAGCAAGCTCTCGCACGAAGACGTTGGGGCCATCTCGAGCCACGAGGTCGGTGAACAGCGGGTGCCCGGCGATGACCATCTCCGCCAGCGGCCCGGTTTCGGCTGGCAGGCCGTCGTAGCGCGGCGCTTTGGCCCAGGAGTACTTCTTGCTCTCCTGGCCGGTCGCGTACGGGCGCGTCTCGCCCTCGAAGGGGTGCTTGCCGCCGGCGTAGTCTACGTACCACGAGTGGGCAACGTGCTCGGCAATCTGCTCCTGCTCGAACCCGTCCACCTGCGTACCTCGGGCGAAGCCTGCGGGCACCAGGGTGTCCCCGCCCTTGCGGCCACGCACCTGCGTCCCCTCAGGCAGCTCGAGCGAGCCGTAGCTCAGGAAATGGCCGTGTCCGCGCCCGAGCTTGTGGAGGCCGATAGCGCGGGCGAAGCGGAGGTAGAAGCCCAGCTCACTCGACCGGTGCGCCTCGCGCTCGTCCAGCCAGGCCGCCAGGTCCGAGGCGGTGTGGACCTCCAACCAGCGCTCCACCGTGCAGCCCAGGATGCGGCGCTCGTACCAGCCGCGATAGCGCTGCAGCAACTGCCGGCACTGCAGCAGGTCACTCGTGCCCGGGACCGACACGATCCCACCCGGCACCATGTACGACGAGTGAGGCCACTGCCCTCCCAGGATGGCCACGATCTCCAGGACCCGCTTGGTTTCCTTGATGACCTCGATGGCCGCCTCGCCTTTCAAGGGCCGGTAACGCCGCACGGCCTCCTCGTACAGGGGCTGAGCGCGATAGGCGGGGTTGGTGAAATCCGGCATGAACATGAGGACGCCGTGCCGCACGTCGCTCTGGATGTGCTCGGCCATCAGAGCCACGTTGCGGATCCGCACCGCGTCGGGAGGCGGCTGCACGCCCGCAACCATGTCCAGGGCCAGCGCCGCGGCGGTCAGGTGCGAGGTGGTGCAGATGCCGCAGATGCGCGGGGTGATGACCAGCCCATCGAGCGCGCCGCGCCCGACCAGCAGCCGCTCGAAGCCGCGGTACATCGTGCCAGAGCTCCAGGCGTCCGCAACCACGCCGCTCTCGAGCTCGACGCGAAGCTCCAGGTCGCCCTCCACCCGGTTCAATGGAACGTTGAGCGTCATCCGCTCCGCCATCTCGCCCCCCTCCTGAGTCGACAGTTGACCGTCGACAGTTAACAGTTAACTGTCGACTGTCAACTGTCGACTGTCGACTCGGTTCAGACCCTGTTCTCTCGGTTCCGCAGCCGCTGCGGCGCGGCGGCCGCGGCCATGCCCTTGTAGGCCAGGTAGTGTGCTCGGTCCACCCCCTCCGGCACCACCAGCGGCACGCCCTCGATGTTGCGCGTCTTGAAGAAGGGCTCCGGCATGGGGAAATCCGGGCGGGTGCAGCCGAAGCACGGCACACCCACGCGCGTCTTGGAGCTGCGCCGGTTCCAGAGGATCTTGTTACACGGGCCATACGCGAGCGGGCCGTAGCAGCCCAGGAAGAAGAACATGCAGCCCTTCTCCCCGAAGTCGTGCTCCTCCACCCGGTACTCGTGGTACTCGTTGCGAGTACACCCCTGGTGGACCAGCATGCCGTACCATTCGAGCGGCATGTGGTAGCGGTTCAAGGGCAGCGGCGCACCGTTGATGGCCGCGGCCAGCGTGCCGGCCACGACCTCGCCCTGGACCGGGCAGCCGGGCAGGTTGATCACGGACAGCCCGCTCCTGGCTCTGAACGCTTTGCCCAGGAACCCGCCCTCCTCCCGCTTGGTGAACTGAGCGCCCGTTGCCTCCACCTCGCCGTCGCCGCTGATCCCGCCGAAGGCGGCGCACGTCCCGACCGCGACGACCACCCCGGCTCGTCGCGCCAGCCCGGCGACGAGGTCCTTCTTCGGCCTACCGAACATGGTGTCGTACATCCCCGTGCCGCCCGGTCCGCGGATGATCGCTCCTTCGACGCACAGCACGTCCAACTGCTGTTCGCCAGACAGCAGCCGTTCGACCAACGCTCGGTGCTCCCCCGGGCTGCCGTTCGACAGGGAGGGGTGCCAGAGCAGCTCGACGTCGAGCAGGTCGAGCATCTCCGCCAGGTCCGGTGACTCTATCCCGAGCAGCGACATGGTATCTCCGCCGCACCCTCCGCACTGCAGCCAGTACAGTGAGGTGTGTCTGGTAGACATGGCCCCCTCCGGTCGTCTAGAATCGCTCTTCCGAACCGACGTCCTGCCTCGCCTGCACGGTGGCTTCGGACATACTGCGCAAGACAGCGCTATGGTACTCCAAAGACGCTTTCCTGTGTAGACTGGAATGGCGAAGCAACCGGCCCGCCGGTTCACTGGGACTCCTGATTCGTAGGGAGTTATCCGAGCCGCGACCGTGAGGTCCTTCGACAGGCTCAGGATGAGCGGACCCCGGGGTCCGATCATCCTGAGCCTGTCGAAGGACCTGAGCCTGTCGAAGGACCTGAGCCGGTCGAAGGACCTGAGCCGGTCGAAGGACCTGAGCCGGTCGAAGGAC
>JACQUR010000448.1 GCA_016210245.1 Chloroflexota bacterium | reverse complement strand
CGTAGGGGCAGGCCCCCGTGCCTGCCCCGCCTCCCCGGCCCTCGCTCCCGTAGGGGCAGGCCCCTGTGCCTGCCCCGTCTCCCGGCGCGGCGGTGGGGCAGGCACAGGGGCCTGCCCCTACGGGTATCAGGGGTAGTGTAGCCCAAGCGCGTCGACTGCTGACAGGAGGGCGCATTGACTCACCGAAAATGTTACCGGGGCCTGTACGGTTGACTCATCTGAGGATGTGACCGGGGGGCCTGTGGCAGAGGGTGAGCCGATGACGATAGACGAGCGACGCAAGTGCCTCAAGCGGCTGCAGCGGCGGTACCTGGCAGCGGATCGGCAGGAGCGGGGGCGGCCGCTGAGCGACCTGGAGACGCTGACGGAGCTGCATCGCAAGACCTGGTGCGGCTGCGGCACGCGCCCGATCTGGCGCGGCATCCACGTCCGCGCCTGCGGGGCGGGCGTATGGGAGCGAGGTGGACGACGCGCTGCGGGTGATCTGGGAGAGCCTGGACTACGCCGTCTTGACGCTGTGGGGGGAGGGCCACGCCAGCGAGCGTGGCATGCAGCAGCGAGCGCGGCATGCAGCGCTGTCTGGCCGCGGTGGGGCAGCCGACGGTCAGCCTGGGCTCGATTTGCCGGGGCGCTGGCCGAGGCGGAACGGCGGGCGCTGCGCTGGTGTGCCCAGCATCCCGTCCCTGCGGACCGGCGCGCGTTGGCGCTGGATGGGCTGGGCGGCGGACGCGCTGGGGGGCGTACCTGAGCGCGGTCGAGGTCGCCAGTCTCGCGGTCTGGTCCGCGGCCGGCCCGGTGGCGGCCGATGGGGATAGATGGGCGCTGATCTTGTGAGAGTTGCAGGCCTGCACTCCCACTTGACCCACGCCCTGCCGGGGCTGCTGGCCTTCACCGACGAGTTGGACCGCATCCAGGCGCAGGTGGCCCAGGTACTGGGGGCCGACGGCCTGTCCCTGGTCGCCTGGGCCTGGCAGCGCCGCCGCATCCTGGGGCCGACGACGACCGCGTTGCTGGAGCAACTGCCGGCGCAGTGGCGTCCAGCGGCGGGGCTGGTCATGAGCGCGTGGGACCAGGCGGTGCGGGCCAGCAGTGCGGTCGAGAATGGGCACAGTCTGCTGCGCCCGCATCTGGCGGTGCATCGCCCCCTGTCGCCCGGGCTGCTGGCGCTGCTGGTGGTCTGGCACACTCATCGGGTGTTCACCCGGGGCAAGCGGGCGGGCAAGAACCCCCTGCATCTGAGCGGCCTGACCGACGCCCCCACCGATTGGCTGGTCGCCCTCGGCTACCCCCTTGTGCTCGCCGCTCCGGGGGCGCTATAATGCGAATAGAACAGACGTTCTGATTCGGGGCGCGGGCGCCGCCTGGGGCGGTTCGGCGCCCCTCACCGCGCGCCTGGGGAAGCAGCAGCAGCAGTGGCAGCAGACCGCTCGTCTCACCATCCTTCGCCCGCCCCCTCCTCCGCCCACGACGGCCCTGGCCAGGGTGTGCCCGCCAGGCACCGGCGCGGCGAGGTAGCGCGGGCGTCTGCTCATTCGAGGAGAGCTCCCATGGATCCCAACAGCAATGGCGTGTATTTCGCGGACGTGTACAAGAAGCTGGCCGCTCCCTTTGAGACCACCTTCCACGACACCCGGGGCGGTCTGGAGCTGGAGTACATCACCGGCGAGCAGGCGGTGACCCGCCTCAACGAAGTCCTGGGCGTGGCCGGCTGGTCGTTCAGGGTGTTGGAGCACGGCTACCACGAGGAGGCCGACGAGGTCTGGGTGCTGGGTGAGTTGACCGCCAACTTCGGCGGCACCGTGGTGAACCGCCAGCAGTTCGGCTCCCAGAAGGTCAAGCGCTCCCGTGCCAGCAGCACCCCGCTGGACATCGGCTTCGATCTGAAGGGCGCCAGCACCGACGCCCTGAAGAAGTGTGCCAGCCTCCTGGGGGTGGGCCTCTACCTGTCCAGGAAGGAGGCGCCGGCCGAGCCCGCCGCGGAGGCGAGGGCCGAGCCCCTGGTCTGCGAGGAGTGCGGGGAGGAGCTGAAGGAGACCCGCTTCAAGGACGGGACGTCCTGGTCGCCTGCCCAACTGGCGGGCTATGGCCGCCGCAAGCACGGCCGGGCGTTGTGCATGGCCCACTACCGCGAAGCCAACGAGGCCAAGCGGCGGGCTGCCCAGGCGCTCGAAGAGGCGCCGTTCTGACCCTCCAGGCAGGCCATCAGCGGCCAGCGCCCAGCCGTCAGGAGCTCCTGACGGCTGAGCGCTGGCCGCTGATGGCCTGCCTGGAGGCCTTTTCGCTCTTCTCCTGCCCGGCGCCTATAATGCCTGCAGCGCTCCGGCGCCTGAACGCCAGGTCTATGCGATGTATGATCCCCTCCTCCAAACCTTGATGCTGCAGAAGCTCGCACGCTGGCGCCGCCTGACGCTGGGCGATCTGCTCTCCATGCTGGCGCCGGAGCAGTGCTTGCGCTTCCGTCCCCAGGTGCTCCAGGACCTGGAGAGCGCGCACTTGATCGCCGTGCAGGTGGTCGGCGACGAGGCCGTGCTCACCATCACCGAGGCGGGCGAGCGCTGGCTGGAATCCGCGCTGAACGAGGTTCGAGGCAACCATGAGTGAACCGCAAGGGCGCGAGGTGCAGGCGGAGATGGACCGCTTCCTCAAGGCCAGCACCGACGGCCTGGCGGCGGAGGAGGCGGCCTACGTGCTGGCAGTGCTGCTGAACCGAGGCGCGGCCGAGTTGACCCGCCTCGCCCGGGCGGTGGCTGCCGAGCGCAAGGGCAATCCAGACTGGGGGCGCTGGGCGGCGCTCCACAACACCGCCCGCGCCCTCGTGCTCCAGGCCAGCACCGCCCGCGACGTGGCGGCGCAGCTCGCCGGCCGCCCCCGTTGAGCCCCCACCGCAAAGGAGGCATCCATGGGCTTCATCCTCGGCTTCCTCCTTGGCGCCATCGCCGCCCTGGCCGCGCAGTTCGTGCTGCTGGCGCCCCCGCCCCCAGCGCCCCAGCCACCGGCTGAGGACTTCGACGTGGAGGTGCGGCTGCGCGAGCCCTTTCTGACCGGGCTGGTGCGGCAGCAGCTTCAGCAGACCGAGCTCGGGCCGCAGCTCCAGGACGTGCAGGTCGACGCCCTGCCCGGGCGCGCCCTCCGCCTGGTCGGCCGGGCCACCATCCAGGGCACCCAGGCGCCCATCTCGGCCACCATCGAGCCCAGGGTCGTGAACGGCCTGCTCAGGCTGGAGATCACCGAACTGCAGCTTGGGGGCACGCGCCTGCCGCCCGGGCTCGCCGCGTCGCTCGATCAGCTCCTGAACGAGCGCCTCCAGCAGGCCCTGGGCGCGACCCGCTTCCAGGTCGTGGGCGTGGCGACCGACGAGCAGAGCCTGATCCTGCGGCTGCGCGAGCGAACGTAAGACGTAAGACGTAAAACGTTGCCTGGCTGGTGACGATGGCCAGTTCGCCCTCGGGCAGGGCCGCGCGCAGGGCGCGCAGCGCCGGGGTGATGCTCAGGAAGTCGCCGATGCCGCCGGCCTTCACCACCACCACCCGGGCGGTCGGGCCGAGGTTGGAGAGCACGCTCACGCCCCGGGCAGGGCAAGAAGCATACCTGGCCCCATCCTTGCTTGAGCGGGGCCGTACACGGTCGGGCATCGGCCAGCAATCAGCCGCCAGTGGGCATGTGATTTTGGATTTTGGATTTTGGATTTTGGATTGGGGCGGCCCGCCGAGCCGGTTGCTGTGCCACCGACCGCTGGACCAGCCCAATCCAAAATCCAAAATCCAAAATCCAAAATTCGGAGGGCGTGATGGCTGAGCTTGAAGAGCTGCTGGAGGAGGTCGCAGACGAGGTCCAGGAGGCCGGATTCCGCGACCTGAGAGGGCTGGGCGAGGCGCTCGAGCAGGTCCTTGCCGCCCGAGCGGACCAGCTCATGGAGGCGGAGGCGGAGGCGCTCCAACTCGCCGCCGACGTCCTGCACTCGCTCGATCGGGCGCTTGCGCCCACGGACTGAGCGATGAGTGATGAGTGATGAGGAAGGGTCCCCACTCATCACTCATCACTCATCACTCAGAGTTGGGCTTTCGACCCTGGACTCCGTCGAGACAAATGGCATGGCTCTTGCCGGCCCCATCTGATGGACCTGCGCTCAGAGCGTGAGCCAAATCTGGGTCCACTACGGAGGGGTGTCATGCAGGAGCAACTCCTGGACCGCATCCGCGAGGGCATGGACGTCTGCGACCGGTACCAGAACAAGATTGGGACGGCGGGCAAGATCTATCGCCCCGTGGGTGTGACCCAGCAGGCCGGCTATGGCCGGCCCGGCGCCGGCTTCGAGCCCCACCTCAGGGTAGACACGGGCTTCCTGGGCCTGGGCAAGGACCTGTTCGTGCCCGTCAGCCACATCAAGGACGTCTCGGGCGATTGCGTGCTGCTCGACGTGGAGCGCGACCGCCTGGACCAGACGACCTGGGACAAGAAGCCGAGCTTCATCCAGGACTGACCCAAGCGATGAGTGGGGCGCGCTGGGTGGCAGCACTCAGCGCGCCCCACTCGAATCGGTACGCTGGTGGGGGTAGGACAGGTCCTGCTCCTGCCGCACCTCGCTGGCCGCGCCGCCTCGTGTACTGTGCGGACAGCGCGTGCTAACATAGCTCCAACAGGCCAGGAGGCACGCCCTCTCCTGGCCTGTTGCTTTTCCTGGAAGGGCGAAGCCGAAAGGAGAGGCAGATGATCAGCGTGACTGAGGGCGCGGCCACCGAGCTGCAAGCGCTGCTGGAGGCCAACGACGCTCCGCCAGGCCATGGCGTGAAGCTGGTCCCCGATGGAACGGGCAGCCTGGGCATGACCATCGCTGCGCCACTCGAAGGCGATGAGGTGGTGCGCCGCGGCGAAGCGCCGCTGCTGATCGTCGATAGCAGCATCACGTCGTTCCTGGACGGAACGGTGCTGGACGTCCAGCCCGTGGAGGGCGCCGGCCGGCAGGGTGTCCACTTCACTCTGCAGCGCCCCGAAGCGGAGAGCTAAACGCGGCCAGCGCACAGGGGCGGACCAGGGAAGCCTGGCCCACCCCCGTGCGCTGCGCAACACTGAAAGGTGGCTCTGAGGGCATGCTACGCGATGGGCAATGTGGCTTGCGCTACCAGGCGGACGGTTTCCTGATGGTCCCGTAGGCGTCCTGGAACTCAAGTGGAAACTGGCACGCTTTGAGCGCAGCTTGCCTGATGTGACGGTTGAACGCCACCACCTCCAGCAAGCGGCGACTGGCTCGCTGATACGGGTTTAGGAGGCCGACCGCACGATCGAACCGCGTACGGACAACCTCGATCGGCGTCACCAGGTCCGAGTCGTTTGATACCACTACGAACACATCCGCATCCTGGTCGACGGCATCCAGCAGCAGATACGTTGCCAAGTTGACGTCAGACCCCTTCTCCTCGGTCTTGAGCACTTCCACGGTGCGCGGTTGGCCAGGCCCAGGGTTGGCGAGGCGCGCTCGTGGCGTGGTCTCCAAATAGAAACCTTCGTGAATGGACAGATTGGGGATAGTCCGTAAGGCGCGCAGGTACACGTCCTGCCGCTGCGGCTTGCCCGGGTCGTCTGGTCGGCTCCTGAGGCGCGCCGTGAAGTAGCGGATCCGGTGGATGGTGTAATCCGACAACAGGAAGCGGCAGAGCTTGCCGAGGTCGAGCCACTTGCACGAGGTGTCTCGCACACAACCGTAGTAGAGGTTGAAGCCATCGACATAGACGTTCGCAGTCGGGCGGGGCGAGTCTGCGTCCGCGGGCTTCCCAGGTACGCTCAACTCTGAAGGCTGCACTCTCAAGACCTCGCCAAGTAGCCGATGGTGTGGGCAGAGCGCTGGCAATAAAAAAACTGGGACCGCCCGCGAGCGACCCCAGTAGCCTGCCACCGAAGTGACAGGAGCGGTATAGCCACAGTCTATACGGTTTGGGCCCGGCAGTCAACCTGATTTTGCCTCGGGCCCGGCGGCGCCTCGCCGGCGGGCTGGCCCTTCTGCTGGTGGTAGCGCTCGTGGTGCCGAGCCTTCAACTCGTCGGCATGGCGGGCGTAGTAGGCGCGCCGCTCGCACGACGCGCCGCAATAGCGCTGGCGTTTGGTGCCCGGAAAAGCCTGGCCGCAGACCGGGCAGACCCGCTCCTCAAGTCGCATGCGCCGGACGTGGCCGGGGACACTGATTTCCTTCACCTGCTCACTTCCACCCCCGAAGTCTACCACCGGGCGGGCGAGTTTCTCCCCTCTCTCAGCATATTCTGGTTTGGCCACACTGGGAAATGGTCGGGGCGGGCGGATTCGAACCGCCGGCCTCTTGGTCCCAAACCAAGCGCCCTACCAGGCTGGGCCACGCCCCGTTCTTACGCCCTATTGTACAGCTTAGCGTCCCAAACCATGCGCGCTAACCGGGCTGCGCTACGCCCCGGGGTACTGAGGAATTATAGGCCAGTCAGGGCCGGGCTGCCAGGAGCCGCTGGAGCACGGGCAGCAACCGCCGTAGCGCCTGCCCGCGGTGGCTGAGCGCGTTCTTCTCCCGCTCGTTCAGCTCGGCCATGGTGCGCCCGAGCTCCGGGAGGTAGAAGATCGGGTCGTAGCCAAACCCGCCGCTGCCCCGGGGCTCCCAGGCGATCGTGCCCGCCACTGTGCCACGCGCCCGGTAGAGCGAGCCATCGCAGTCGACCAGCGCCAGCTCGCTCACGTAGCGGCAGCGTCGCCGCTCCAGGGGCAGCCCCGCCAGGCGCTCGACCAGCAGCCGGTTCTTCCGCTCGTAGTCGCTGCCCTCCCAGCGGGCCGACTGGACCCCGGGCGCACCCCCCAGCGCCTCCACCTCCAGACCCGCGTCCTCGGCCAGGGTCAGCCATCCGCTCGCGGCGTGGTAGGCGCGGGCCTTCAACTCCACGTTCTCCCGGAAGGTAGAGCCCGTCTCCTCCACCTCCACCCGCAGCCCCAGTTCGGCCGGCGTCGCCACGCGCGCCGGCATGCCCGCCAGGAGCTCTCGCAGCTCCCGGACCTTGTCCGGACTCGTG
The DNA here is from genome assembly GCA_016210245.1 of Chloroflexota bacterium. Taxonomy (GTDB): domain Bacteria; phylum Chloroflexota; class UBA6077; order UBA6077; family JACQUR01; genus JACQUR01. The sequence continues at coordinate 948 of JACQUR010000448.1, read as the reverse complement.
GTTGCCAGCAGGAGGCCTCTAGACATGAGTGGTCACTTGTTTTCCGCTCCCCCCTGGGCCGGGTTAGGTGGGTAGGAGAGCCAGACCCATGATGGTCCAGACTTGCTGTTGGACAGGACGGAGTTTGGGATAATGCACCTCCTGGGTGCCATCAGGGCAGGTCACCAGGACCAGCGCGTAGTCGGCAAAGGCGCGCAGCAGCGCCTTGGCCGTGGGAGAAAGGATGCCTCAATCGAGCGCTCCGTTCAACCCCCCGGCAGGGGGAGCGGAAAACAAGTGGCCACTGGCCAGTGGTCGGTGGCCAGTGGCCACTGACCACTCTCCCCGTAACAGCGCCCCTCTCCAGACCGTTACCGATTGTGAAGGCGTTGCTTGAAGGAGGGAGAGGAGTGCTATGCAGCCCTCGGAGTTCTGTCGCAAGCGATTAGATACCCTCATGGAGGCTATGGAACACAAACCGACGGCCGCTCTGGCCCAGGAGGTCGTCCTGCTCTCGTCCCTGCTCCAGGCGAACCCGCCTGCCGCCAGCTTCGGCGTCATGCTCCGCTCGCTGGCCGAGGATCCCACGGGCCCGAACCTGGCCCGCAGCGCGCGCGAGGTCCTGGCCGCGTGGTGCGCGGAGAAGCGCGAGGCTCGATTCCAGGAGCGGCGCGCGCCCGCGCGCTATCGGCGCCAGGTGCGCCTGGACGGCGCGCTGGCCGCGGCGCGTACCAACGCGGCCGGCAATGGCCACGCCAGGTCGCTCCTGGGCAGGAAAGGCCGCCGCCTCCTGGAGCTCCACCGCCGCCCCACGGAGAACCACCACACCCCGTAGCCAGGGGACAGGGAGCGGGGACCGGGGGCCAGGGGTCGACGATCGCCCTCCGAGCTACTGCCCCCTGCCATCCAACCGTCGACCCCCAAACCCCGACCCCCGCCCCCGGGCTGGCCGCAGGTGCCGCGGCTGGG
>JACQUR010000441.1 GCA_016210245.1 Chloroflexota bacterium | reverse complement strand
GGCGTGTGAGGGTGGTATAATCAAGACGGCGGGCCGGGGCGGGGTTTGTAGTTTTGAGTGTGAAGTGTGCTTTTTGTAAATTTTTACAATCTGCACTCTGCACTCTCAAATCTACAATCGGTGCTTGGGCCCTTCAAACCAGTCTAACGCTGGAACGGAACGCTGTCTACACCGCCCGGGGCTGCTGCTCCGGGAGAACGGAGGTGCAGCCATGAGCGCTGGGCGCGCGGGATTCCTGGCTGGGGTGCTGGCAGGGGTGGCCATGATCGGGGCAACCCTCGCCTTGCGGCTGGCCACGCAGGCCGTCTCGCTGCCGGAGGTGCTGGCCGAGTGGGCCATCACCCTCCTGCCGGCCGAGGTGTTCTCGACCTTGCTCGATCGCCTCAAGTTCTCGGCGAAGCCGATGCTGTTCGCCAGCCTCCTGCTGGGCGAGGTGGTGGTGGGTGGGTTGCTGGGCTGGGCCTGGGCCAGACGGGGCGCCCGCGGGCGGACGGCGGCGCTGCTCGTCGGTACCGTCTGGCTCATCACCGTCTGGATCGTCTTGCCGCTCGCGGGGGCGGGGCTGCTCGGCGTGGAGTCGCCGGACGGTGCCCTGGCCACCTCCGGGAGCATCCTGGCCAGCTACGCGCTTTACGGCGCAGTGCTGGTGTTCGTCTATCGCCAGCTTGTGCGCCCGCGCTGGGCGAACGCCGGCCAGGGTGAGCCGCCGGGCCAGGTGGCGCGTCGCCTGCTGCTGCGGCGGCTTGGGCTGGGCCTGGCGGCTCTGGCCGTGGGCGGCCTGGGCTGGCGCGCTCTGGCCGCGCCGCGCGCGGCGGGTCCGGCGGGCGCAGTCCGGCCCCGCGCCACCGACTCCGCCCAGCCCACCAGCGCCGCCGAGGGCGCTCCCTTCGAGCTGCCCGGCCTCTCCCCTGAGGTCACCCCGACCGAGGCGTTCTACCGCGTGTCCAAGAACTTCTTCATGGACCCCACGGTCGATAGCAGCGCCTGGCGGCTCGAGATCAATGGCCGGGTGGAGCGCCGGCTGGCGCTGAGCTACGGTGAGCTGAAGGAAGCGCCCTCGGTGCAGAACTTCTACACCCTGGAGTGCATCAGCAACGAAGTGGGCGGGGACCTGATGGGCAACGCGCACTGGCGCGGCGTGCGCCTGCGCGACCTGCTCGCGCAGGCCGGGGTCGCGCCGGGGGTGGTGGATGTGGTGATCCATGCCGGCGATGGCTATGCCGACAGCATTCCCCTGGCGCTGGGCCTCCACCCGGATACGATCCTTGCCTACGAGATGAACGGCCAGCCGCTGGCGCAGGAGCACGGCTTCCCCGCCCGACTGCTGGTGCCCGGCATCTACGGTATGAAGAACGTGAAGTGGGTGACCCGAGTGGAGCTAGTGGACTACGACTTCAGGGGTTTCTGGCAGCAGGAGGGCTGGAGCGACGTGGCGACCTACCTGACCATGGCGCGCCTCGACCTGCCCCAGGACGGAAGTCACCTCGCGCTCGGGCCGCAACGCCTCGCCGGCGTGGCCTTTGCTGGCGACCGAGGCATCGCCAGGGTGGAGGTCAGCCTCGACGACGGCGCCACCTGGGCGGAGGCGGACCTCAAGCCGGCCCTGTCACCCTATACCTGGCGCCTGTGGTCGTTCGCATGGACGCCGACTCAGCCTGGCAGCTACCACCTGCTGGCGCGGGCCACGGACGGCCAGGGCAACCTCCAGACGGACCTCGAGCGCCCGCCCCTGCCGAACGGCGCCACGGGCTACCACCGTATTACGGTGCGCGTAGGGTGACACCAGGTCCGGGTGATTGCGGGCGCGTACGGCGCGTGGTGGAGGCGCTGAGCCCTCTTGGCAGCCGGCGTCTCTGCCCGCCCGTCTCAGACGTGGGAGGCTCCGTCGGCGGGCTCCCCGGTTGGCTCGCGTGGCGTGGAGGCTCCACCGCCCGCCACAGGGAGGAGATCTTCCAGGAGCGGCAAGACCAACGGTGGGTGGGCTCAGTGAGCCCACCCACCGTTGGTCTTGCCGCTCCTGGAACCCTCCAGTGCGGGCCGAGCCACCTGGAGCGTGGCGCTCAGCCAGGGGAGGCCCGCCCCCGTGGCGCGCCCTGCCAGGCAGCGCAGGCTGACCCCCGGGTCGTCCTGCCGCAGTGGGTCGCCGCCCGGCTCAGCCCGCGGGCAGGAGGCGTAGTGGGCGTTAGGCCCGCCCTTCAGGGCGGCGGGGTGGGTCGCCGCCCGCCGGGCTCAGCCCGCGGGCAGGAGGCGGAGGGTGAGCAGCTCGCCCGGGCGCAGTGAGAGTTCGAGGTCCGTGGGGTCGGCCAGCGAGAGCGGCTGAAGGGAGTGCTCGCCCAGGTCAAGGCGCTCGGCCGCGGCTAGCTTGAAGCCGCAGCACAGGCGGACCCGGGTCGGGCGGGGCAGAGTGTTGTAGCAGCGCAGCACGAAGCCGGGGCCGCTCTCCGCGGGCTTGAGCGCAGCCAGGACGACGCCCTCGCCTTCGAGCGAGAGGAAGCTGCCGCTGGGCGGCAGGGAGCCCGAATGGGATTCCTCGGCCACGGCCTGCAGCGGGAGCGCGAAGTCGTGGGCTTCGGCGTAGGCCGCGCTCCAGTCGCCGCCGTGGGGCACGAGGCAGTACTCGAAGCGGTGCCGCCCGAGGCACTGGGCGCCGGGCGTGGGCAGCATGGGGCCGGCGTGCCCGGGGCGCGCGGCGAGGTCGCCGCGGGAGAGCCAGCCCACGCAGCGCAGCAGCGTCAGGGCGAGGGTGGCGCCCTCCGGACCGTCGAGTACCTCGTATTCCGGCAGACCCTTGACCCCGAGGAGCAGGCCGTGCTCGCCATCGCTGAGGTCGACGAAGCGGCGCTGGGGGAAGGTGCCGACCGGCTGTTCGGCCCACTGGGGCGAGGCCGCGGGCAGCGCCAGCGGGCGCGTCTCCACCCAGAACGCCGACTCGGCATGGGAGGCGGTGGCGGCGAGGCCGGTGGGGAAGTACACGCGCAGGCGATGGTCGCACGCCTGGTTGTCCACCTCGGTCTCCACCTCGATCCGGCGCACGCCAGGGTACAGGTGGAGCCGGGTGGTGAGGGTACACTCCTGGACCGCCGGCAGGCGCTCGCGCCGGTCGTCGCTCAGGCACCTGGGCAGGGCGTAGCGCTGCTCGATCAGCAGCGTCGCTCGGGCGGGCCCGGCCTCCGTGACCTCCACGCGGGCTGGCTGGCAGGGGGCGTCGACCACCCGATCGCGGGGCGGGGCGGCGTGGTTGTACTCGTCCCCCGCCTCGCCGTCGTCGACGAAGCGGTTGAGGCCCTGGTAGCAACGCCCGGTTGCCTTGTCGAGGACAGAGACGGTTCCGCTGGCGGGGTCGGCCGCGAGCGCGAAGTGCTCGTTCTCGATGCGCTCCGGGCCGGGCGTCCAGGCACTCACCGGAGCCGCGGAGCCGTCGGCGGCCTCCACGCACAGGGTGGCGTAGCCCAGCGCGGGGACCTGCGGGGCCACGAAGCCGACCTCGACCTCGTCCCACTTGGTGATGGTGGCCTGGAGATAGTGGACATCGTCCCGCTTCAGCAGGCCCTGCAGCTCCTGCAGCCCACGCTGCACCACTTCGTAATCGTGGCGCCCATCGAGCGTGGCCCCGACGCGCAGAGCCAGGGTGCAGGGATCGGCGGTGGGGGTCAGGCTGAAGCTGGCGATCCCGAGCCGCGGCAGCCGCCCCCGACTGAGCAGGCGGGCCATGCGCAGCAGGTGGTCGATCTTGCCCTCGGACCAGCTCGTGACCTCCGAGACCCCCAGCAGACGGGCGAGCCCGCGCAGTTGCCCCCAGGAGATGGTTTCCTCGAGCAGCGGCGTCTCTCGCCGGCTGAGGATCTGGGAAGGCACCAGGCGGCCGTGCTCGTCGCGCAGGGCGGGGAGGCTGCCGTTGGGCAGCGCGACGACCGCGCCGGCGAAGCCGGCGCGGGCGCGCGCCTCGGGATTGAACACCACCACGGCACCCGAGGTGTCCCGCTGGCCCGGGGCGGTGGCGCGGTCTCGGCTGAGCCCGCCCCGCTCATCCTGAGCCGGTCGAAGGACCTGAGCCGGTCGAAGGATGAGCGGGGCGGGCTCAGCCGAGCCGCGCGCGGCCGTCGTCTGGACCTTTGCCGCCAGCCGGCTGAGGGCGTCGCGGGTGACGTTGGCCGCAATCTGCTCGGCCCAGTCGAAGCGGACCCGCATCTCCTCGTGGACCTGGTCGACGCTGCACCCGGTGACGGAGTCGTGGGGGTGGTTCTGGAGCAGGTGGCGCCAGGCCACGCGCAGAAAGCCGCGCTGCCGGGCTCCAGGCGTCGCGGTTTCGCCCTCGGCCAGGTCGGCCAGCACGGCGAAGGGCTCGGCCCAGCGCTCGAGCTGCGCTTCGCAGGCCGCGTTGCGCTGCTTCAGCCACATGCGCGCGGACATCACCCCGGGCAGGACGGGGCTGAAGCGGGGCGAGCGCAGCTCGCCCCGGATGGTGGGGAACCGGTGCCCGTTGCGCAGCGCGCTCGCGCGGATGCCTTCCACCAGCTCGATCAGGCCGCCGTGGATCAGCTCGGCGTCGCGCAGCAGCGGGTTGGCGTGGGCGATGAGCTCCGGGACGTTGGCCTGGGGTGTGGCGTGGTCGTCCCCGTTCATGAGCGCCAGGTACTCGGTCGCGGCCTTCTGGCGCAGGTCGGCCGCGAGCTGGCGGACGCGGGCCAACAGGCCATCGCCCGGGCTGGGCAGGGCGGCGGCGTTGTTGTAGCCATTGGTGAGGTGGACCACCAGCACCTGGCTGCCGTCGGGCGCCTCCCAGGTCAGCTCGGAGGCGCCCAGCTCGCCCACGCCGCGCCAGAGCACGGCGGCGTCGATGCCGAAGCCGCGCAGCAACTGGGGTAACTGGGCGACGTGGCCGAAGGGATCGGGCAGGTAGCCCACCCGCAGCACGCCTCCGAACGACTCGGCGACCTGGTGGCCGGAGAGCAGGTTGCGGATCAGCGCCTCCGGGCTGACCAGGAACTGGTCGGGCAGGACGTACCAGGGGCCGATGGAGAGCCGCCCTTCCTGGACCAGCGCCTTGATCTGGTCGCGGCGCTCGGGGCGGATCTCCAGGTAGTCCTCCAGCAGCACCGCCTGGCCGTCGAGGGTGAAGTGGCGGTACTCCAGCCGCCGGGTGAGCAGGTCGAGCAGCTCGTCCATGGCCTGGACGAGGCGGAAGCGGAACTCCTGGAACGGCAAGTACCACTCACGATCCCAGTGCGTGTGGGGGATGACGATGAGTTTGCTCTTGACGCCGGGCTGCGCCCGGCGTCCGAGCAGAGCGCCGAAACCGAGCAGCGGAGCCCCCTGGAGCGCGCGAAGTAAACCAGCCGGATTATAGCAAGTCCCGTTTTTCCCTTGCTGCTGCCCCGGTAATGGCCTAGAATTTTTGACAAGCACTCCACGCACTCCTTGAAGACTGCGAAGACTGCGCACCGCTGCGTTCGGGCCCGTGCGAGCCCGATTTCTTGCGACCTTGCCATCCAGGAGGAACCATCTCTGTGAAAGTTTCGACCGAGGAGCTCGAGAGTCGCCAGGTCGTCGTCGACATCGAGGTCGACGACGAGCGAGTAGAGCAGGCGCTGGATCAGGCGTATCGCCGGGTCGTCGGCCGCCTCAAGGTCCCGGGATTCAGAAAGGGCAAGGCGCCACGAGGGCTGGTCGAGCGCATCGTTGGGCGCCAGGCGCTGCTGGAGGACGCGATCGAGCACCTGGTGCCGGTCGTGGTCAAGGAGGCCGTCGAGGCGGAAGGGATCAAGCCGGCCACTCAGCCCCGGCTGGAGGTGGTCAGCATCGTGCCACTGCAGGTGAAAGCCACGGTGGCCCTGGAGCCCCGCGTGGAGCTGGCGGACTACCGCGCCCTACTCCCCACGCCCGAGTCCACGGAGGTCTCCGAAGCGGAGGTGGACGAGCTGGTGGAGCGGCTGCGAGAGGGCCACGCCGAGTGGGTGCCGGTGGAGCGGCCCGTGCGGGTGAGCGACCGCGTCGCCCTGGACGTTCGGGCGGCGGTGGGCGAGCGCGTGCTGCTCGACACCAAAGACGCCGAGTTCGTGGTGGACCCGAATGGAGTCCAGCCCACGCCCGGCTTCGCCGAGCAACTGGTGGGCATGGAGCCGGCGGAGGAGCGAACCTTCAGCCTGTGGCTCCCTGAGGACTACCGAGAGCCGGAGCTGGCCGGCCAGGAGGCAACCCACGTGGTGAAGCTCCACGGGGTGAAGGAGCGCCACCTGCCGGCGGCGGATGATGCCCTCGCCAGCATCGTGGGCGCCTTCGAGAACCTGGAGCAGCTCCGCGCCGCCATCGCGCGCGATCTCCAGGTCCGCAAGGAGCAGGAGAGCCAGCGCAAGCTGGAGGAGCAGGCGGTGGAGGCGGTGATAGCGGGCAGCACGGTCGAGGTGCCGCCGCAGGTGGTCGAACTGGAGGCCGAGCACCTGCGCGAGCAGTTCGCGCGCAGCCTTGACAGGCAAGGAATCACTATTGAACAATACCTCAGGTTTGCGAAGAAGAACGAGGCCGAGTTCCGCGCGGAGCTGCTGGCCGAGGCCGAGAAGTCGACCAGGCGGTCGGCCGTGTTGAGCGCAGTTGCCAATGCGGAGGGCATCGACGGGTCCGATGCCGAGGTGGAGGAGGAAATCCGGCGTGCCACTGAGGATTCGCCCAACTCCCAACGCCTGGTCCGCGACGCCCTGGCTCGGCCCGAGACGCGGGAGCGGGTGAGATCGGCCTTGCGCGAGCGCAAGGCCGTTCGTCGTCTCGTAGCGCTCGCCACCGAGGCCAGCCCCGAGCCAGCCAGCGCTCGGGAGACTCACGGAGAAGCCCATGAGCAACCTGTATAAGCCAACGAACTACACCATTCCGTACGTCATCGAGACGACGAATCGGGGCGAGCGGGCCTACGACATCTACTCCCTGCTGCTCAAGGAGCGGATCATCTTCATCGGCACCCCGATCGACGACAACATTGCCAACCTGGTCATCGCTCAGTTGCTGTACCTGGCTCGGGAAGACCCCGAACGGGACATCATGATGTACATCCACAGCCCGGGCGGGATCATCAACGCGGGGCTGGCGATCTACGACACCATGCAGCTCATCCAGCCGGACGTGGCCACCCACTGCGTGGGCCTGGCGGCGAGCATGGGCGCGGTGCTGCTAGCGGGCGGCGCCAAGGGCAAGCGCTACTCTCTGCCCAACTCGACCATTATGATTCACCAGGCTGCCGGCGGCTTCGAGGGGACGGCGGCGGACATCGAGATCCACGCCAAGTACATCCTGCAGCTCCAGCAGCGGATCAAGGAGATCCTGGCCTTCCACACCGCGCAGCCGATCGAGCGGATTGCCAGGGACATGGACCGGGACTTCTTCATGACGTCGGAGGTGGCCAAGGAGTACGGCCTGATCGACGAGATCATCGGCAAGACCCCGGTTTCCACCGGCGGCGACGGCCAGTCGCCAACAGCCTGACGAAGCGGTCGAAAGCACAGAGGCAAGAGACAAGAGAAGAGAAAACGGGAAGCTGCCGCCCTGAAGGGCGGCAGCCCAGGCCTCGGCGAGCAGTAACTCCCTCTCAGGGACCGAGCCCCTTGTCCTCTTGCCTTTTCACTTAGCCGAAGGGAGTCCTTCATGGCCAACAGCCGTGGCAGTCGCGGGCAGTACCACTGCTCCTTCTGCGGGAAGAGCCAGGACCAGGTCCGCCGGTTGATCGCCGGCCCGGGCGCGGTCTACATCTGCGACGAGTGCGTCGATCTCTGCCGCGAGATCATCGACGAGGAGACGGCGCCCCCCAGTCGCACGAAGATGGCGCTGCCGAAGCTGCCCACGCCCCGCAAGATCTACGAGCAGCTCAACGCCTACGTCGTCGGCCAGGATCGGGCCAAGAAGGTCCTCTCCGTCGCCGTGTACAACCACTACAAGCGGGTGAACGCCGGCATGCAGGTGGACGACGTGGAGCTCCAGAAGAGCAACATCCTGCTGGTCGGTCCCACCGGCTGTGGCAAGACGCTGCTGGCGCAGACGCTGGCCAAGGTGCTGGACGTGCCCTTCTGCATCGCCGACGCGACAGCGCTGACGGAGGCCGGGTACGTCGGCGAAGATGTCGAGAACATCCTGCTGCGCTTGATCCAGACCGCGGACTTCGACATCGCCCGCGCCGAGCGGGGCATCGTCTACATCGACGAGAT
>JACQUR010000442.1 GCA_016210245.1 Chloroflexota bacterium | reverse complement strand
CAGGGCTATTCAGTGGTCCGGTTTCGAGCGGTCGCGGGATGGTCACCTGCCGCCCTGAAGGGCGGGCCTAACGCCCAGGCCCGCCCTTCAGGGCGGCAGCCCCAGCCCCGGCGGCCCTGGGGGTGAGGCCCGCCCTTCAGGGCGGCAGCCCCAGCCCCGGCGAGCAGGAGTGCCCCCTCAAGGACGATGATCCGGAGGCCAGCGCCTCAACGCCATTTCAACACCGGGATAACTGGCCCCCGCCCGGGCGCACCGACACTGAGAGCATGGACCAGCACGTTGAGCGGATCGTGGTCACCGGCGGGGCCGGATTCATCGGCAGCCACCTCGTCGATCGGCTGCTTGCCGACAGCGCTGCCGAAGTCCTCGTCCTCGACAACCTGCGGCGGGGACGGCTGGGCAATCTTGCCCGCCACCAGGCCGAGCCGCGCCTCCGCCTCATCCAGGCGGATGTCCGCGACGCCGACGCCGTCGCCGCGGCGCTGCGAGGAGCCAGCGCCGTCTACCACCTCGCGGCCGAGTCGACCGTCACGGGCGCGGCGAGCGACGTGGATTACGCCTTCACCACGAACGTCGTCGGGACGTTCAACGTGCTGCGTGCCGCGACCCGCTGCGGGGTGCCTCGCCTGATCTTCGCCTCGTCGCGGGAGGTCTACGGGGAGCCGATTGCCCTGCCGGTGGAGGAAGGGCAGCCCCTGGCGCCGCTCAACGCCTACGGCGCCAGCAAAGCTGTGGGCGAGATGTACTGCCGCGTCTTCCGCCGCATGTTCGGGCTGCAGGCCATCATCCTGCGCCTGGCGAACGTGTATGGCCCGCGTGACTTCGGACGGGTGATCCCGCTCTGGCTGGAGCGGGCCAGGGCCGGCCAGGACCTCCACGTCTACGGCGGCAAGCAGGTGCTCGACTTCCTCTGGATCGGCCAGACGGTCGAGGCATTCGTCCAGGCAGGGGCGCTGGACGAGCCGCTGCCGCCGATCAATGTCGGGAGCGGGACGGGCACACGCATCCTGGAGCTGGCCCAGCGGATCGTGTGCATCTCCGGTAGCGAAGCGCGCATCAGGCTCCTGCCGGCGCGCAAGGACGAGGTCACCCGCTTCGTCGCGAACGTCGATCGTATGGGCCAACTGCTCGGGCTCCATCCGCCCCTGGACCCGTTGGCATCCTTGCCCAATCTGCTGCCCGCGGCTCTGGATGTGGCGAGCTAAACCAAGTCGACAGTCGACAGTTGACAGTCGACAGGGGACGAGCGGACTGTGAACTGTCGACTGTCGACTCAGCAGCCAGGCCCGCCCTTCAGGGCGGCAACCCCGGTTGACGCGCGGACTGTGAACTGTGAACTGTCGACTGTCGACTCAGTGTAGGGGGCAAGACATGTGCAGCACGCTCCTGGTCGTGAGCGCCACGCTGCCCGATGGGCCGGTCGATGACCCGCGTGGACCGCGCAAGGACTACGTGGCGGTCGCGCAGGCGCTCCAGGCCACCGTCCTGGATCGTTCCTGGGTAGCTCGCACGCCCGCGGCGCGGCTGGTCGCGCGGGCGTTCGGCGTGGCGGCCGCGCAGGCCTGGCTGGCGTTCCGCCAGCGCCACGAGTATGGGGCCATCGTCACCGACGGCGAGCACGTCGGCCTGCCCCTCGCGCTGCTGCTGAAGCTCGCCGGTGCCCCGATCCCCCACGTCACGATCGGCCACCGTCTCTCAGCGCCCAAGAAGCGGCCCTTCTTTCGCTGGCTCAAGGTCCACACCCACCTCACGCGGATCGCGCTCCACTCGAGGCGCCAGTACGACCTCGCGCTCGCCGACCTGGGCATCCCCGCCGAGCGCCTGGCGCTCGTGCCGTACCAGGTAGACGCGGACTTCTGGCATCCGCACCCCGTGGCCGAGGAGCGACTGATCTGCAGCGCCGGGCTGGAGCACCGCGACTACCCGACCCTGTTTCGGGCGGTGGAGGGGCTGGAGGTGCGGCTGGTCGTGGGAGCGGCCAGCCACTGGTCGCGCCAGCCCAACACCGCTCTCGGGCCACGGCGCCCGCCCAACGTGGAGGTCAGCGCCTTCGACTACCACGCGCTGCGCGACCTCTACGCCCGTGCGGCGCTGGTGGTGGTGCCGCTGGACGACATCGACTTCCAGGCCGGGGTGACCACGATTCTGGAGGCGATGGCGATGGGCAAGGCCGTGGTGGTGACCCAGAGCCAGGGCCAGACCGACGTGGTCGAGGATCGCCGGGCCAGCACGCGCGGCGCCCCGCCGCGGCCGGCCAGCCTGCTGCGAGCTATTGCCCAGCAGGCCGGCGAGGAACTGGAGCCGAACGGCTTCTACGTGCCACCGGGCGACGCTGCAGCGCTCCGCCGCGCCGTCGTCTACCTGCTCGACCATCCCGCGGAGCGCGCGCGCCTGGGCGCGGCCGGCCGGCGGGCGGTGGAGCGGCTGTTGACCGTCGGCCAGTTCGCCGAGCGGCTGCGCGAGCTGGTGGAACGGGCGCGCGGCACGCAGACTGCTCCCGCGGAGACGCGGAGACGCGAGGTCCTTCGACCGACTCAGGATGGGCGAGGCACGCGGAGGTAAGAGGCAGTGCGACGCTCCCCGCGTCTCCCGCTCATGCTCAGCCGGTCGAAGGACCCCGCGTCTCCGCGTCCACGGACCCCTCTCGCGGCCCTGCTCACCCTGCTTGGGGCGGGGCTGGCGCTCGTCGCCGGCTACCTGGTCGTCCTCACCCTCGCCGCGCTCCTCGGTCGCACGGCCGGCCCGCCGGCTGGCCCGGGCGCCCGCCGCTTCGCGCTGCTCATCCCCGCGCACGACGAGGAGGCCCTGCTGGGGCGGCTGCTTGCCAGCCTGCGCCAGCTCGACTACTCGAGGGGTCGCTTCCAGGTCTACGTCGTGGCCGATAACTGCACCGACCGCACCGCGTCCGTGGCGCGGTCGCTGGGCGCCCGGGTCTACGAGCGGTTCGACCGTTCCGCCCAGGGCAAGGGCTTTGCCCTGCACTGGCTGCTGGAGAGGCTCCGCGCAGACGCGCCCGGCTACGACGCCTTCGTCGTCCTGGACGCCGACTCGGTGGTCGCTCCCAACTTCCTGCAGCGGATGGATGCCCGCCTGGAGGCCGGCAGCCAGGTGATCCAGGTACACTACTCGGTGCTCAACGCTGGCGCGTCGCCGCTGGCGACGCTCCGCTACGCAGCGCTGGCGGCGCTGCACTACCTGCGTCCGCTTGGGCGGTCGGCGCTGGGGCTCTCGTGCGGGCTCAAGGGGAACGGGATGTGCTTCTCAGCGCCGGTGCTCGAGCGCTTCGGCTGGCGCTGGTTTACCCTGGCCGAGGATGTCGAGTTCCACCTGGCCCTGGTTCGCGCCGGCGTGCGGGTCGACTTCGCCCCCGAGACCTGGGTGCTGGCCGACATGCCTGTGACGTTCGCCCAGGCCGCCAGCCAGAACGCGCGCTGGGAGCGCGGGCGCCTGGAGTTGCTGCGCCGCCAGGTTCCGAGCCTGCTGGTGGACGGCGTGCGGCGGCGCAGCCTGCTGCACCTGGACGCCGCGGCCGAGCAGTGCATCCCGCCACTCTCGGTGCCGTTCGCCCTGGGAGGGCTGTGCCTGGTCGCCAGCCTCATGCTCGGTGCGAGCCTGCCCGCGACGCTGGCCGCCCTGAGCCTGGGCGGGCAGGTCCTGCACCTGCTGGCCGCGCTCGCGCTGGTGCGCGCTCCGCTGAGTGCCTATCTCGCCCTCAGCTACGCCGCCGGCTACGCAGTCTGGAAAGTGGGGCTCTACGGGCGCGCGCTGGTGAGCCGGCGCAGGCTAGGATGGGTGCGCACCCCCCGCACGGCCAGCGGAGCTTCGGCCGGGGCGCGCATCGAAGGAAGTTAGCGAGGCGCTTCATTCCTGGCGCGAGTGCGCTACGGGGAGTGCGCCCACCCGGTGCTCGTTTGGAAGCTGTACAGCTCGTTAGATAGGGGCGGGGTGTGGGCCAGGACGAACTCGTGGAGCAGGCGCGCCGAGTCCGCGGGGCTGCCGTGGGGGATGATCAGGATGCCCGCGTGGATCGGGTGGACGCCCCAGGCCTGGGACCAGTCGCGCCAGGCCGCGTGCAGCAGGCGGAAGTCCTTGCGGTTGTGGCTCACCAGAATCCAGCCCTGGCCTGCTGCCACCAGCAGGTGCTGCTGGTCGCCAGCGCGCTCCAGCCCGAGGCTGCGCGCCATCCTGATCGTGTGGCCCAGCACCGCCAGGGCGGGCGCCAGGTGGACCGAGACGTCGTGGTCGAGGTAGAACTCGGCCACGTGCCCTAGCCGACGTTGGCGGCGATGCGGGCGTCGATCGCCTCCTTGTGGCGGCGGTAATACGCTAGCGCGGCCTCGACGGCCTCTCGGGGTACCTCGTAGTCTTGCGCCACCTGGTCGGCGTCCTGCCCGATAGCCTGCCAGTGGCCGACAAGGGCCCAGACGGGTACTCCGTAGGTGCCTACCCAGGCCTCATCGACGCCCGGGCGATGGGGGTTTGGCTCGATGTACTGGGCGATCAACTGCTCCTCGCGCTCCATGCGCTCCATCGCGGTGCTGCTCCTCGGGGCCGGCGTGGCTCGTCTCTTGGGCAGTGAAGTATCGCGCGTGCTGAAACAGGGCGTCAAGCCCTTGGCACCACCCGCCACCGCGGCTGGTGGTTCACGAGATCGTAGTAGGCAACGAAAGCGCCACCGTTGGGTGGCGCTTTCGTCAGGCAAGTAGGCATCCGGGGTGTGCTGCGGTGCCCCCAAGGGGAATCGAACCCCTGATCTCCGCCTTGAAAGGGCGGCGTCCTGGGCCGCTAGACGATGGGGGCATGAAAAAGTGCTGAGTTCCGAGTCCTGAGTGCTGAGTATGGCTTGACTCAGCACTCGGAACTCAGCCCTCAGCACCTGGTAGCGGGAGGGGGATTCGAACCCCCGACCTTCGGGTTATGAGCCCGACGAGCTACCGCTGCTCCATCCCGCGTCGTACCTTAAGGATAGCGAATAGTAGGAGGGTTGGTCAAGCGAAGAGCCCTGGCACCGGCCTATTTTCCCAGGGCGTTGCCACTCCAGTATCGTCGGCGCTGGGGCGTTTCACTTCCGTGTTCGGAATGGGAACGGGTGGGTCCACCCCGCTCTCGCCACCAGGGCTCTTCGCCTGACCAACCGCACGGGTTGGAGGTGAGAGGTTGACGGTTGGATTTGGCCCTCCAACCGTCAACCTCTCACCTCCAACCGGATATGGGACTCGATCCTGCCAGCCCGATCGTCGCCAGTGACCGCGGCGCAGAGCCCTCGGCCATTAGTACCGGTTAGCTGAGGCTGTTACCAGCCGTACACTTCCGGCCTATCAACCTGCTAGTCTAGCAGGGGCCTTACCCGGTTATCCGGTGGGGAGTCTCATCTCTGGGCGAGCTTCGCACTTAGATGCTTTCAGCGCTTATCCCTGCCGGACGTCGGCTACCCAGCAGTGCCCCTGGCGGGACAACTGGTACACCGGAGGTCCGTCCGTCCCGGTCCTCTCGTACTGGGGACAGCTCCCATCAAACTCCCTGCGCCCACGGCGGATAGAGACCGAACTGTCTCACGACGTTCTGAACCCAGCTCGCGTACCGCTTTAATGGGCGAACAGCCCAACCCTT
>JACQUR010000440.1 GCA_016210245.1 Chloroflexota bacterium | reverse complement strand
GGGGGTTTGCCCCCCGCCCGCGGGCACGCTGGTTGGGGGGTGGGGGGCGGGGGACAAGCCCCCGCGCTACGGACTGCGGATCTCGAGCGGTGTTTAGACTCTATGTAGCGATCAGCAAAATCCAATATGGGGGGCCTTGATGGTTCGCATGGCGCCGGAGCTAACCTTTGGCACCTCGATTGCCGACTGGCAGGAACGGATCAACGTCGAGCGCATGCGCCAGGAGCGGGCCGAGAAAGCGCGCCAGACGCTGCGCCAGCACAACGTGCCCGCCCTGCTGGCGGCCCGTCCAGAGAACACGCGCTACCTGACCGGGCTGCGCGGCCCGGAGTTCCAGCCCCAGTTATGGTACGTGCTGTTCTTCGCCGAACAGGACCCGGTGGTCTTCCACCACGCCGGCTGGATCCACATGTACCCCTCCCAGGTGCCCAGGATCAAGCACTGGCGGCTGGCCCGCGCCTGGGTGAGCGGCTGCGGGCCGGAGGCGGCGGGCGAGGAGGCCAGGCTCTTCGCCGAAGGCGTGTACCGCGAGCTGGAGGAGCGCGGCCTGGCGGGCGAGCCGCTGGGCGTGGTGGGCTTCGACGGGCGGGCGCAGCAGGCGCTGGCCGCGCGGGGCATCAAGACCGTCGACGGCGGGTCGCTGATGCTGGAGGCGACCACGACCAAGACAGTGGACGAGATCAACTGCCTGAAGATGGCCTTCGCGGCCGGCGACGCCGCCTGGGCCCGCGCCTGGGAGCTGCTCAAGCCGGGCGCCATCGACGTCGAGGTCTCCCGACAAGCCATGCTCGCCGCGCAACAGGCTGGCGCGGACGAGATCCCGCCCGGCCACTTCCGCAGCGGGCCGACCAGCTTCGACCGCGCGTTCGAGCGCACCGGGCGCATCCTGGAGTATGGCGACCTCGCCTACGCCGCGTTCTGCAACATCGGCTATCTCGGCTACAAGTGCTGCTACTACCGCACCTTCTCCATCGGGCGGGCGCCGGACCAGCGGGCGAAGGACTGGTACAAGACGCTGGTCGAGCGCCTGGACCGGGTGATCGAGGCGATCAAGCCGGGGGCCACGACGGCTGACGCGGCGCAGCACTTCCCGCCGGCCTCGAAGTGGGGCTACCAGGACGAGGCGGAGGTGCTCACCCTGGAGATCGGCCACGGCATCGGCCTCTACCACTATGGCTACCCGATCATCAACCGCCAGTGGTCGCTCGACCACCCGCAGGTCTTCGAGGTGGGGATGACGCTCGCCGTCGAGGCCCGTGAAGGGGAGCCCGGCGTGGGCGGGGTGCGCCTGGAGGACGGGGTAGTGGTCACCGAGCACGGCGCCGAACTGATCGACCACTGGCCGCGCGAGGAGATCCTGGTCGCCCCCCGCGCCTAGAGGGGACTGTTGACCACGAGGACGAGGTTCACCACGGAGACACGGAGACACGGAGAGGACTTCTAAAGAAAACTCCGTGTCTCCGTGTCTCCGTGGTGAACCTCGTCCTCGTCTCCGGCTACACTTCGGTTACGACGGGCAGGATCATGGGGCGCTGGCGCGTCTGCTCGTAGATGAACAGGCGCAGCGTGTCCTTGATCTTGTCCATGAGGAACCCGTACTCGGGCTCGCCCTGCCCGACTCGGCGCAGGGCGCGCTCGACCCGGTCCCGGGCCTCCTCGAGGATCTCACCGTCGTGCGGCGAGGCGAACCCGCGCGCGACCACGTCCGGCGCGCTGAGCAACTCGCCGGTCTCCCGGTCCACGGCTACGGAGACGACGATGATGCCGTCGGCTGCCAGGCGCCGGCGATCGCGCAGCACCACCCGGGTCACGCCGCCGATGGTCAGGCCATCGACCAGCACCGAGCCCGAGGGGATGGCGCCAGCGCGCTCGGCCCCCTCGGGGCCGAACGCGAGCACATCGCCGATCTCCATCACGAACACCGACTCCGGTGGCACGCCCGCCTCGGCGGCCAACTCGCGGTAGAGCACCAGCATGCGGTACTCGCCGTGCAGCGGGATGCAGTACCGCGGCCTGGTCAGCTCGATCATGTGCTTCAGCTCTTCGCGGCTAGCGTGGCCCGAGACGTGGACGCGCTCGTTGAGCGCTCGGTAGATCACCCTGGCGCCCCGCCGGAACAGGTTGTCGATAGACTGGGCGACCGTCTCCTCGTTGCCGGGCACCGCCGTAGCGCTGAACACCACCGTGTCCTGGGGCAGGATCTTCAGCGGCCGGTAGTCGCCCGCGCCCATGCGGCTGAGCACCGAGGTCGGCTCCCCCTGGCTGCCGGTGGCCAGGAGCACCACCTGGTTGGGCGGCAAGCTCTGGGCCGAGCGCAGGTCGATCATCACGTCCGTGGGCAGATCGAGGAAGCCCAGCTCGCGGGCGACCTTCAAGTTCTCGTCCATGCTGCGCCCCACCACCGCCGCGCGCCGCCCGAGCTGGTACCCGGCCCGCATGACCTCCCGCAGCCGGCCGATATTGGAGGCGAAGGTGGTGACGATGACCCGCCCGGGCGCCTTAGCCAGGATCTCCCCCAGGGCCTCGCTGACGATGCGCTCGGAGGGGGTCCAGCCGGGCTGCTCGATGCGCACGCAATCGGAGAGCAGGGCCAGCACCCCTTCGTCGCCCAGGCGGCGGAAGGTATCCGCGTCGGTGGTCGCGCCATCGACCGGCGTGGGATCGAACTTGAAGTCGCCGGTGTGGACGATCAGGCCAACGGGCGTGCGAATGGCAAAAGCCAGGGAGTCGGGCACGCTGTGGTTGACGGAGATGGCTTCCGCCTCGAAGGGGCCCAGGGGAAGACGCTCCCCTGGCCCAATCGGCCGCAGGTCGGCTGCCTCTCGCAGCCCGTGCTCCTTCAGCTTCACCCCGATGAAGCCGAGGGCGAGCGGCGCGCCGTAGATCGGCACCGGCTCCTGGCGCTCCAACTGCATGAGCAGGTGCGGGATAGCGCCGATGTGGTCCTCGTGCCCGTGGGTAATCAGGATAGCGATCAGGTCGTCAGGGCGCTCGGTGACGTAGCCGAAGTCGGGGATCACCAGGTCCACGCCGTGGAGCGCCTCCTCGGGGAACTTCACCCCGGCGTCGACCAGCAGCAGGTGGTTGTCGTACTGGTAGAGGGTCGAGTTCTTGCCGACCTCGCCGACTCCTCCTAGGGGGCTGATGAGCAATGTGTCAGATGGCAAAGCGGGGATCCTCCGGAGCATGAGGAATGCTCAGTCCGACTGTACTCCCTTGCTAGACGGTTGGCAAATCGTGTGCCCCAGGGGCTCCCCTGCGCCGGTCCCTCCTATCTCCCTATCCATCAGGTTGTCTGCGCCCACCCCATGCGCTATACTCCGCCCCGACAATAGCATAGGAGTTGCTCGCCCTTATCCAGAGAGGCGGAGGGATCGGCCCGAGGAAGCCCGGCAACCCCCTGGCGGCGAACCACGCGCGTGCTCGCCACCCAGGCGAGGGTGCCAAGTCCGACTGCTGGCGCTTGCGCCGGCGGAAAGATGAGAGGCGCACAGCGGTGTGGGCTTCTCTGCAAAGGGAAGCTTTTTTTCGTGCCCGTCGAGCGACCCCGATGGCAGAGTTTGGATGCAGAGTCTCGAGTTCCAGGACGACCGCCTGCGCTTGATCGACCAGACCAGGCTGCCCCACGAGGTGGCCTACCTGGACTGCCGCACAGCGGCCGAGGTGGCGGAGGCGATCGCGTCGATGCGCGTGCGCGGCGCGCCGGCCATCGGCGTAGCCGCGGCCTACGGCATGGCCCTCGGCGCCCGAGAGGCCGCGCAGGTGCTGGGCGGCCAGGCCGACCCCGAGCGCCTCGCGGCGGCTCTGCGGACCGTGGCCGAGCGGCTGCGGCGGACCCGCCCTACCGCGGTCAACCTGTTCTGGGCCCTGGAGCGCTGCCTGGAGGTGGTGGGCCGCGCGAGCGCCCTGGGCCCGGCTGGAGTGGCCGAGGAGCTGCGCCGCCTGGCCGACCAGATGGCCGAGGCCGACGTGCGCGCCAATCAGCAGATGGGCCAGCACGGCGCGGCGCTGCTGCCGCCCCGGACCAACGTGCTGACCCACTGCAATACCGGCGCGCTGGCCACGGTGGGCTACGGCACCGCCCTCGGGGTGATCCGGGCGGCGGTCGAGGCGGGCAAGCGGGTCCACGTCTTCGTGGACGAGACGCGCCCGTTCCTGCAGGGGGCGCGCCTCACCGCCTGGGAACTGCAGCGCCTGGGCATCCCCATGACCCTGATTACCGACAGTATGGCCGGCTACTTCATGGCCCGCGGGCAGGTGGACCTCGTGCTGGTAGGTGCGGACCGGATCGCCCGCAACGGCGACGTGGCCAACAAGATCGGCACCTACACCCTGGCGGTCCTGTGTCGCGCGCACCAGCTCCCATGCTACGTGGTCGCCCCGACCTCGACCGTCGATTTCGAGTTGGCGTCCGGCGCCGACATCCCGATTGAACAGCGCAATCCGGAGGAGGTGACGCACCTGAACGGACAACGCATCGCGCCCGCGGGCGTGCAGGCAGCCCACCCCGCCTTCGACGTGACGCCCGCCCGCCTGGTGTCGGCCATCGTGACCGAGGCAGGCGTCTGCCGCCCGCCGTTCGAGCTGTCGCTGCGGCAGGCGGTAGCGATACGGCAGACCGAGACGCTCCCGGCGGAGGCGCTGCCATGACCCAGGATCCCCTGGCCTCGGTCCTGCCCCGGCCGATCGAGCGCCGCGCGCAGGTGGGCGTCTTCGGCGGCTCGGGTTTCTACGAGCTGCTCGAGGGCGTCGAGCGGGTGGAGCTCGAGACGCCCTATGGCCCGCCCAGCGGCGCGCTGGCCCTGGGCGAGGTGGGCGGGGTGCCGGTGGCGTTCCTGCCCCGCCACGGGCAGGGCCACCGCTTCCCACCCCACGCCATTAACTACCGCGCCAACCTGTGGGCGATGGCCGCGCTGGGAGTCGAGCGCATCCTGGCCCCGTCGGCAGCGGGCAGCCTGCAGCCGCACGTCAAACCGGGCGACTTCGTCGTCTGCGACCAGTACGTCGATCGCACCTCCGGCCGCACCAGCACGTTCTTCGATGGACCGACCACGGTCCACATCGCCCAGGCGGAGCCCTATTGCCCCCACCTGCGTGAGCTGGCCGTGGACGCCGCGCGCGAGCTGGGCATCACCATCCACGAGCGCGGGACGGTGGTGGTGGTGCAGGGACCGCGCTTCTCGACCCGGGCGGAGAGCCGCTGGTTCTCCAGCATGGGCTGGGAAGTGGTGAACATGACCCAGTACCCGGAGGTAGCCCTCGCCCGCGAGCTGCAGCTCTGTTACGTCAACATTTCCTTGATCACCGACTGGGACGTGGGCCTGGAGGGCCAGCCCGAGGTCCGACCGGTGAGCGTGGAGGAGGTGCTGCGGGTGCTCAAGGCCAACAACGACCGTGTGCGGGACCTGATCTTCGCCCTGGTCCCCAGGCTCGCGGGCGAGCGCCGCTGCCCCTGCGCGCCGGCGTTGGCGGACGCGACGCTATGACCATTCTCGTCGTCGGCTCGCTGGCGTTTGACGACCTGGAAACCCCCTTCGGGCGGGCCTCCAACGTGCTGGGGGGCGCCACCGCCTACTTCTGCCTGGCGGCGAGCCTCTTCGCCCCGGTCCGCCTGGTGTCCGTGGTAGGCGAGGACTTCCCAGAGCGCCACCTGGGCCTGCTCGCCTCCAGGGGGGTGGACCTGGAGGGCTTGCAGCGCCGCCCGGGCAAGACCTTCCGCTGGGTCGGGCGCTACCACCACGATATGAACGTGGCCGAGACGCTGCAGACCGAACTGAACGTCTTTGCCGACTTCCACCCCGCCCTGCCGCCCGCGTACTGCGCCAGCCCGTTTGTGTTCCTGGCCAACATCGACCCAGACCTTCAGCTCGAGGTGCTCGACCAGGCCGCGGGCGCGCGCCTGGTGGGCATGGACTCGATGAACTACTGGATCGACCACAAGCCCGAACGGGTCTGGGAGGTGCTGCGGCGGGTCCACGTGGCCACCCTGAACGACGCGGAGGTGCGCCAGCTCTGCGGCACGCCCAACATCTTCAAGGCCGCGCGCCAACTCCTCGAGCTCGGCCCCCAGGCGGTGGTGGTCAAGAAAGGCGAGCACGGCGCGGCGGCGATCACGCGCGAGGGCATCCTGGTGCTGCCCGCCTATCCGCTGGAAACAGTGCTCGATCCGACCGGCGCGGGCGACTCCTTCGCCGGCGCGCTCTTCGGCCACCTGGCCCAGACGGGCACGTTCTCGCTCGAGGCGCTGCGGCAAGCCCTGGCGCACGCCTGCGTGGTGGCCTCGTTCACTGTGGAGGACTTCGGCGTGGAGCGCCTGGCGCGCCTGACCCGCGCCGAGATCGCCGAGCGTTACGAGCTGTTCCGACAGACAACCGCGTTCTATTCAGTGGCGAGTGCCGAGTCCTGAGTCCTGAGTCCTGAGTAGAGGGACGCCTCCTCACTCAGCACTCAGGACTCAGCACTCAGGACTCGAAGAGGGGTATTGATGGCTGCAACCAACATTGAACACGATGTCAAAGATCTGGGCCTGGTCGATCGGGGCCTGGCGCGCATTGGCTGGGCCGAGCTGGAGATGCCGGTCCTGCGGCTCATTCGCCAGCGTTTCGGCGCCGAGAAGCCGCTGCGGGGCATCAAGGTCTCGGCCTGCCTGCACGTGACGGCGGAGACGGCCAACCTGATGCTTACCCTCAAGGCGGGTGGCGCCAACGTGCGCCTGTGCGCCAGCAACCCGCTCTCCACCCAGGACGACGTCGCCGCGGCGCTCGTCGCCGAGCACGGGCTGCCGGTCTTCGCCATCAAGGGCGAGGACGATGCCACCTACTACCGCCACATCGAGGGGGCGCTGGGCAGCGGGCCGAACCTGACCATGGACGACGGCGCGGACCTGGTGACGGTGCTCCACACCCGCCGAGGCGACCTGGCCGCGGGGGTGCGGGGCGGCACCGAGGAGACCACGACGGGCATCGTCCGCCTGCGCAGCATGGCTGCCAATGGCGTGCTGCGCTACCCGATCGTCGCCGTGAACGACGCCGAAACCAAGCACCTGTTCGACAACCGCTATGGCACCGGCC
>JACQUR010000439.1 GCA_016210245.1 Chloroflexota bacterium | reverse complement strand
CGGCAGGGCTGCGGAGCCGGGCGCTGCCCAACGGATGCTGGGAACGGAGGCCTCCGTTCCCAGCATCCGTTGGGCAGCGCCCGGCTCCGCAGCCCTGCCGTGTGCTACTATGAACGGCAGGATCCTACACAATCTCCACCTCGGTGGGTGGCGGCGGAGAGACGTGAGCGAGCTTGTCGAGCGCTTCCTGGCAGCCAGTCGGACGAATGACAGCCTGCTGTGCGTGGGGCTGGACGTCGACCCGGCCAGGGTGCCGGCCCACCTGCGCCAGCGCCCCGACTGGGTGGTCGCCTTCAACGCAGGCCTGATCGAGGCCACGGCCGACCTGGTGTGCGCCTACAAGCCCAACCTGGCCTTCTACGAGGCGCTGGGGCTGGACGGCTGGCGGGCGCTCAAGGCGACGGTAGGGCTGGTGCCGAAGCACCTCCCGGTCATCGGCGATGCCAAGCGGGGCGACGTGGGGCACAGCTCGGCCGCCTACGCGCAGGCGCTGTTCGACGAATTCGGATTCGACGCGATCACGGTCCACGCCTATCCGGGCCACGATGGCGTGGCGCCTTTCCTGGCCCGCCCCGATCGCGGCGCCTTCCTGCTGTGCCATATGTCCAATCCGGGCTCGGTCGATTTCCAGGACCTGCCCTGCCGCTACCAGGGGCAGGAGATGCCGCTCTACCAGGCCGTGGCGCGCAAGGCGGTGGAGTGGAATCGGCTGGGCAACTGCGGGCTGGTGGTGGGCGCCACCTTCGCCCGCGACCTGGCCCAGGTCCGGACGCTGGCGCCCGAGCTGTTGATCCTGGTGCCGGGCGTTGGCCCGCAAGCCGGCGACCTGGAGGCCTCGGTGCAGGCCGGGGTGGACGCCGCGGGCGAGCGAGCGCTCATCAGCGCCTCGCGCCAGGTGATCTACGCCTCGGCCGGGCACGACTGGGCAGAGGCGGCGCGGGCCAGCGCCCAGGCCCTGCGGCTGGCCATCAACCGGGCGCGGCGGCCTGGAGGGCGAGGATGACGATCGAGGTCCACATTGGCGACGTGGTGCGGCTGCGCAAGCCGCACCCGTGCGGCGAGGCAGACTGGACGGTGGTCCGCCTGGGCGCGGACATCGGCCTGCGCTGCCGGGGTTGCAACCACCGCGTCCTGCTGCCGCGCAGCGTCTTCGAGCGCAGGATCAAGGCCTTTCTGAGCCGGGCAGTCCCGGACGAGCCGCCGCTCGACCTCGACCTGCCGTCGGCGCGCTAGCGCAGCGCGGTCCATGGTCGCAGACGTGCGCGAGCCACCGGCCTCCCAGCCCAGCGCCTCCATCTGGAGCAACCGCGCCTTCATGCTGCTCTGGCTCGCCCAGGCGATCAGCCAGACAGCCCAGAACGCGGTCTGGTACGGCATCCTGGTGCTGGTCCAGAACCGCAGCAACTCCAGCGCCCATATGGGTGTGGCGATCATCACCCTGGTCCTGCCCTCAGTGCTCTTCGGGCTCCTGGCCGGAGTGTACGTCGACCGCTGGGACAAGCGCCTGGTGCTGGTTGCTGCCAACGCCCTGCGAGCCGTAGCGGTGCTGGGCTACAGCGTGGCCGGCGACTGGCTGGGGCTGGTGTACCTGGTCAACTTCGCCTTTGCCACCTTCAGCCAGTTCTTCGCTCCGGCCGAGGCGTCCACCATCCCGGCGATCGTGCCGCGGCGGCAATTGCTCCAGGCCAACTCGCTCTTCCACCTCACCTTCACCAGCTCGCAGTTGGTGGGCATCGTGCTCCTGGGACCGCTGGTGGTGACCCTGGTCGGCGTGGACGGGTTGTTTGCGCTGGTGGCGGTGTTGTTCGCCCTGTGCGCCGCGCTGGTGTGGCCGCTGCCCAGCCTGGCGGCGCCCGGCAAGATCAATGGTGCCTCGGCCACCTCCCGTGCCCTGGAGGGGCTGCGAGCGGACGTGCAGGAGGTGTTGCACTTCTTCCGCTCCGACTGGCTGGTTACCCTCTCGGTCATCCACTGGACCCTGGGGGCGATCCTGGGGGTGATCGTCGCCATGCTGGCCCCCGGCTTCGCGGTCAAGGTGCTGGGCATTCGGGCCGAGGACAGCGTCTTCGTCCTGGCGCCGGCCGGGGTAGGGATGGTGCTCGGGACGGTGGGCCTGAGTCGCTTCGCCGTGCGGCTGAACAAACAACTGCTGATCAACGCGGGCCTGGTCGCCATCGGCGTCGCGCTGCTGCTGCTGGGCATCCTGGGCGACGTATGGCGCTGGTTCTTCCGCGACCCCCTGGCGCCGCCGGAGGCGATGCCCCACCTGGGAACGCTGATCCTGGTGGTGATGGGGGTCGCCCTCGTGGCCGGCCTGGCCTTCGTGGCGATCATCGTGCCCTCGCAGACCATCCTGCAGGAGCGGGCGCCGATGGCGGTGCGTGGGCGCGTCTTCGCGGTCGCCCTCATGCTGGGCAACGTCATCAGCATCCTGCCGTTGGTCTTCCTGGGCAATCTGGCCGATATCATCGGGGTAGCCAACACCCTGCTGGTGCTGGCGCTGCTGGTGCTGGGGGTAGCAGGGGGTAGCGTGTGGGCGGGGCCACGGGTAGCGCTGGCGGTGGCGTACCCGGAGGACCGCGGGCCGCGGCGAGTGTAACCCGTTGCCGCCCGCCCCCACGCATCAAGGTCGCCCGCAATGGGGCAGGCACAGGGGCCTGCCCTCACGCTAGAGCGGAACGGTGAGGCACCAGCGCATACCCTGCGTGGCCGAGGTCGCCCCACCCTCTGGCGGCTGGAACGCGACCACGGCTTCCTCCGAGCGGGTGGCCAGGCCCACGATATCGCTCGAGCTCAGCCAGCGTGCGAGCTGCCCTTCGCCCCCGCGATCGAGCGCCTGGGCGACCACCTGGAAGGGCTCGCGGGTATCGAGGTCGAGCAGCCGCAATTCGGCTGCGTCGGCACCGGTGGCCTGGAGCACGGCGCGCACCACGGTGCTGAGGCTCTGGGTCAGGTCGGTCGAGCGGGTCAGCACCGGGTAGAGGGCCTCGATGGCTGACACGGCCCGCACGTACCCCTCGGCCTCCGCCGCACCCAGCGGGGTGATGAAGCTCAAGATCCCACGCTCGGAGGAGGGCAGGACGCAGCGCAGGAGCATACAGTCCAACTGGACTGGCTTCCCGCCCTGCCATTGAGCCTTCAGGACGCGGCTGTGGACCCATCCATAGAGGGGGGAGCGGTGTACCAGGGGACAGTGCTCGTAGCAGGGCCGGCCCGTGTCGGCGTCGACCGCCTGGACCGTCTCGTAGCACAGGCTGCCCAGCACGTCAGCCTCCGGCAGGCCGAGCCCCCACTCGGCCGCACGGTTCCAGGCCACGATCCTGAGCCGTTCATCGACCGCGAACACCGCGCCGGAGGCGTGGGCCACCACCTGGCCAACCCCCGCGCCTTCAGGCTCCTGGTCCTGCTCTGCTCTAGCTCGCCGCGCCGCGGCCACGTTCATGCGCGCTGGTCCTCCGTCGCGCCAGAGGCCCCTGCCGCCCCCGGCCACCCCGATCATGCTGGCACCCTCTCGAGCTCCAATTAGGAGAGGATTAGTACAGTATGCCTGTTGGGGTAGGCTGGTACCCCCACCTGTGGGGTAGTTTTGGTCCTACCCGCCAGGGTAGGACACCGCGTCCTCCCGGTCATAGCACACGTTGACCTCGAGCCGCCGGAGCCGTTCCTCCAGATCATGGTTCGCGGCAGCAATCCGTCGAAAGATCGTCAGGCGCTCCTGCGCTAGCCTGGCCACCAAGCTTTCTACCGACCCATCCGCTGCCATGCGACGATCCTTCCCGCCTGTGCTTCTCCCAGTTGGAGTGGTCGAGGCTGACTGCCTTCCCAAAGTAGTCCGTGATAGTCAGCTCACACGCCACGGCATCTTCCGTGGCACCGAGTCCATGCCCTGCACGCACCGGCTGCAGTCGACCACCTACCAGCAAGGGGTCCGCCCAGTGCTGGTACGTGGAGGTCGTAGGGGCAGACGGCCCGGTCTGCCCGCTGGTGCGTGGAGGTCGTAGGGGCAGACGGCCCTGTCTGCCCGCTGGTGCGTGGCGGTCGTAGGGGCAGACGGCCCTGTCTGCCCGCCGCCCCGAGGGCGGCAGAGCGTGGTG
>JACQUR010000455.1 GCA_016210245.1 Chloroflexota bacterium | reverse complement strand
GGGGTTTCCGACGTCACCGCCCTGCGCGACCTGAGCGATATGGTGGAACGCGGGCTCCTGGCCCGCCACGGGGCAAAGCGTGGCGCCTACTACACCCTCGCGGATGAGGATGTCGCTCGGCGCGAGGAGACGTAGCGCATGGACTACCAGGAACTGGAGGCGCTCGTGCAGCGCGGCGAGACCGCCAAGGTCGACCTCAAGGCGGAGTACCGACTGGATGTAGGCGACGCCGCCTACCGTGCCAAGAAGCGGTCTGACCTCGCCTGGGACATCGCCGCCCTTGCGAACACTCGAGGGGGTCTGGGGTACCTGGTCGTCGGCATCGACCAAGCCACGGGCCAACCAGTGCCAGGCGGCACCGTGGGGATCGCGGCCGACCAGATCCAGCAGATCCTCACCGCACACTGCGCACCGCCGGTGTTCATAGAGATTGAGACTGTCCCATGGGCTACCGGCGAGCCGATCCTCGTCATCACCATCCCACGCAGCGACCGCAAGCCCCACGTGGTGCGGGAGCGGGGCTGCCCGACTCGCCGCGGCGCGACGACCGACCACGCCACCCACCATGAACTGCTTGAGATGGCTCAGGAGACCGGCGGGCTCGACTTCGGCCGGACGCTGGTCCGCACCGCCTCGTTGGAGGATCTGGACCCTGAGCGGGTGGCCCGCTTCCTTGCCGATCAAGGCCAGCCTTCGGTCAATCCCACCCGTCCAAGTGAGGGCGTGCTGGCGGGCCATGGGCTGGTGCGACGGGAGGACGGCCAGTCCTACCCCACCGCCGGCGCCGTCCTACTGCTCGGCCGCGCGCCGCAGACCCACTTCCCACAGGCGACGCTCTCGCTGGTACGGTCCCTGGAGGACAGGGCTGACCCGCTGGACACCATGGTGGCGGGCGGCACGATCATCGAACAGATCCAGGCGACCGAGCGGTTCTTCCGCCGCAACCTCGCGGGCGACTACCCGGCCGAGGCATTCCGCGAAGCCGTCGTGAACGCCTTGATGCACCGCGACTACGCCATCGGCTGGGCTGAGACGAGCGTGCGTCTGCACGGCGACGTGGTAGAGGTGGCTAGCCCGGGCCTACTCATCGGCGGGTTGCAGGTGGATCAACTCGCCCGCGGGCCGATCGACTATCCGCCACGCCGAAACCCGTCGCTGGTGAACCTATTCTTCGCCCAGACCCGAGGCATGGTGGAGATAGGTGCCCTGTACCTTGAACGGGCCGGTTCGGGGCTCAACCGCATGCGGGAGCGCCTTGACGAGGCGGGCCTACCCGCGCCCGAATTCCGGGAGGACGAGCAGCGCGACTTGTTTGTCGTGACGCTGCGCGGGGTGCCCTTGAGTCAATCACGCCGCCAGACGCCTGCGGGCGAGGGCATCGAACTGAACCTGCGGCAGCGCCGGCTTCTGGAGCAACTCGCACCGGACGAGCGCATCTCCGCGCAGGAATATCAGGCTCGCTTCGGCGTCTCCCGGGCGACCGCAAGCGCGGATCTGGCGGCACTCGTGCGCGCCGGGCTGGTCAGGGCTTATGGGAGCGGGCCAGGGCGGCGCTATGGCTAAGCTATCCGAGATGCGCGCCGACGGTAGCGATGCGCGGCAAAGGAGTCCGTCCAGCGTCGTGGACCCTTTCACCGCCTCGGCTCCTCGGGGGGCGTGTCGGAGGACCGCCCGCTTGCTGGGGAAGTAGCGGTAGAGCAGCCCGACGCTCACCCCCGCTTCGCTGGCCACGTCGCGCAGGGTGGTTTCGTGCCAGCCACGGGTCGCGATGAGGCCGATCGCCGTCTCGTAGAGGCGACGCCTGCGGCCCAGGGGCTTCCCGTCGGCTTCAGGGGTGTCGAGCGAGAACGCCGCGCACCGGATCGCCGTGACATGGCGAGACAGGACGGGCGAGGCGCGCGAGGGGGTGTATATCCCGCGGCGGGACACCGGCGCGCTGCTGAACTACGTCGTAGGCGGGCACCTGTTCCCTGGCGAGCACCGATACGCCCGCTTCCACATCGCTGCTGGGTCCGTGGGATACTCCCCAACCGGCGGAGGCGCTCGTCTCGACGGTCTGCGCCTGCGCACGCAGGCATGGCGCGTGGAAACTCTTGACGTCGAGTGGGTCTGGTCCAGCTACTACGCGGACAGCACGCGCTTCCCACCGGGAAGTGTCGAGTACGACTGCACGCTGATCATGCGCGACATCCCGCACGAGTGGCAGCCGCAGCCTGAGCCGTACACGCCGGACTGTCGCTGCGACGGAGAGGACCACTCGATGTCCTCCCCGCGTGCTGAATGGACCAGAGTGAGAAGGGGACGCGCTGCCCAGGCAATGGTGCGGCCCACCCCACCAGCAACAGCGCTTGGTTCGCGAGGGGCTGGCCAAGATAGCGGAGGGATTTGCGTCGCCCGAGCACAGCGGTCCCGTCTTTGTTGCCGACTTCGAGGAGTTCGTCGATCCGGAGGACCGCGCTCTGCGCCAGCGTGATGCCAACGAGCGGGTCAACGATGTGCTGGAGCGCCTTGGCATCCGCTAGGCGCTCTTTGGGAGTGCCAGCGAAACCAGGCGCGTGCTACCGTTGACACGACTCCGCCACCTGGTCTAGACTCGGCCTGGCTCCGAGGACCAGCATGCCCCCTTTCCGCAAGCGTTCTCTGGTGTTCGTCCTGGCTGGTGCGATGGCTGTTGCAGTCTCCGTGAGTGCTGTCGGCAGCTACCTGGACCCAGCCTCGCTAGTTCCAGGACGAGGTCGAGGGATGGAGGCCGGCTCGCGAGCCCATCTGGCCGCCGAGGTAGACGCGATGGCTACCGATCCGGCTCACCTGAGTCCCGTATTCGTGCTGCAGATGGAGTTCATGTCGGATCCGTTCCCACCCTACCACCGTACTGATCATATTCAGGTGATCGGTTCGATCAGGAGTGGAGAACTACCAGAACTGGGTGCCAGGGTCAGCATCGCCCGGTGGCGGAAGGCGACCATTGTGGCCACAGTGGTGTATCGACAGGCGCTCGAGAATGGGAACGGCCTCCTGGTACTGAGCGGTGTGAGCCACAGCGATGTCTATCGGGCCTATGCGTTGAGCACCAGCGCCGCAGCGCTTGCGGAGGTGGAGGCCCCGGCCTGGGTGCGCACCGGACCGACCGAGGAGGACGAGTATGCCGACTACGGCGGTCCACCTCTACGGTATGGGTGGGGGCACATCGAAGGTGTGGACGTGGAGCTCGTCATCGAGCTTGGCCGCCTACCATCTGACGAGGAGAAAGCCTCCTTGGAGCGGGCCATCCAGGCGTGGGATGTCAGAGGCACGCTGGAGGGGTTTGGCGGCTGGCTGATCTTCGGACGTGGCACACTGCACGGCCTGTATGAGGGTCCGGAGGTCGGCCCGCGATGGGAGGGTAGCACCTTCCGCTGGTTGGAGGACTTCGGCTTGGCGGATGCTCGCGCCGCGGCTAACGATCTGGCCCGACGCCTCGCTGGCTGGTCGGCGCGCTGGAGTGTTCCGATCGTTCGGCTCCAATTCGGTAGCTAGGACTTGGGTAGCACGTTGGCGCACCGCCACGGCCCGAGCACTCCTGGATCGCCTGCACGAGGGTTTATCCAGTGACCTGGTCGGCACCGCTCCAGTCGCTCCTGCGCGGCCGAGCGTGCATCCTTGATAAGCCACAGGACCACTCTGCCGCGTTGGGGAGCACGTCGCTCGAGTCCTGTAGCTTGGGCGCGCTCTCGTGCGAGACGACGGCGAGGTCTTTCCCCACGGCGAGCAAGGCCGCCGCCACTGCTTCGCGTGGGGACGACGGGTAGTCGCGGAAGCGCTGGACGCCGCGATAGACGTTACGCGCGTTATCAGGTACAGCAGTGGGCGACGCCGGACGACGGATCCAGGCTCGACGACAGTCGGATGGTAGAATTCCTCATGAGCGCGAAGCTGCCATGGATTACCGCGGCGGACCTGCTGCGGGCGCTGCACCGCGACGGATGGTATGAGGTGCGGCAAAAGGGCAGCCACGTGGTCTTGAAGCATCCTGCCAAGCCCGGGCGTGTGGTGGTCCCCTGCCACGCCGGCGTGGCACTGGCGCCGAAGACGCTCCAGGACGCGCTGGACCAGGCCGGGCTGACGGTGGATGAGCTGATCGACTTACTGTGATCGGGAGGCGAGCGATGCGGGCGTACCGCTACACCATCATCCTCTATCCCAATCCTGAGGAGGGGGTCTATACGGTTCGGGTCCCCGCCCTACCGGGGATCGTGACTCAGGGCAGGACTATCGAGGAAGCGATTGCGATGGGCAAGGAGGCGATTGGCCTGTATCTGGAGTCGCTGCTGGCCGACGGCGAGCCGGTGCCGGTGGAAACCGAACCCACGCAAGCGATCATCGTCGAGGTGGCCGCGTAGGGCACGGGCGAGGCTGCCACCGGCTAGCGGGCGACTGCCAGGATCTCCGCGGCTATGAACCGAGCCGTGCTGCTCAGGGCGCGGTGAATGGTTGTTCGCCCGCAGCGCGAGCGATGAGGTTCAAGCCAGAGAGCGTGAGCAGCCAGATGCCGCGCGCGTTCGCTTCCTCCACCGCGCCCTGAGTGAATCCGGAGGCCGAGATGTACATGCCCCAGGCATTCGGATGCTGCCGGGCGGCGGTCGCCAGTTGATCCTCCGCGAACTCGCGAATGGTCTCACCACTGGTGTGTTCACGACGACACCGGCATCCCATCACCAGGGTACGGTCCGCCTCTCGGGCGATGGCGTCGGTCTCGGGCGGCTCTACCCGTCGCTCTACGCTGAGGAACGGTCCGAAGGTCACCTGCGCGTTCGGACGCAGCAGATAGTCGCCTTCGGAGGTGTCGGCAATGGTGAGCGGGGCTTTGAGGCGCCGGAGCATCTCGCGCACGCGCGCCTCGAATCCGAAGCCCAGTTGCATTCGCAACTCCTGCCGGTTCGCTTCCTGACCAATCGGGGGGGCTGGTTGCGCGAGCAGCCACTCACGCATCAGCGGGTAGCAGAATCGACGGGTCGAGCGTTTCGTCCGCTCGATCAAGCCGAGGTGCTCGAGGCTGGACAGCAGGTTTCCAGCATGACTCGGCGAGATCGACAAGCGTCGAGCGAGGGTGCTCTGACTGGAGCTTCCGCGTGCAACGGCATGGAGAGTCTGCACGAGGAGGTTCGTCCCATGGCGCTCGGTGTGGCTGAGGCCAGCTACGATGTCTGCGTAGAGCGCGGCGAGCCTGCCGCGTTGCAAGGAGTGCTCCACCGCCGCTTCCACTTCAGCCTTGCCCGCGTGCGGAGGGCAGTCGGCGAGCATCTGGATGAGGATTCCGGGAAGGCCACCGGATAAGTCAGCGAGAGTGTCAAGGGCCGCGTCGGTTGGCGGGGCCCCGGCATCTGCCAGGGCGGCGGCAAGCGCACGGGTTTCTGGCCGGGCCAGGGGCGCGACACGGATCTCGTGGGTTTGCAGGTAGAAGGGCGAGCTGCCGGCACTGAAGAACTGCGTTGCGACGGTGCGCAGACTGGTCGTGAAGACCCACAGCGCATAGGTGTTATGCTGGACCTGGCCGCGCGCATCCCAGGCGGACTTCACAAGACCCCCTCCACCCTTGTACGGGGCGGTGCGCGCGAACTGGTGGAACACCTCGTGGACCTCGTCGACCACCGCGACGATATTCGTCCCTCGCTCCGCGCCGACGCGCTCCGGGAGGCGCCAGGCGCTCTGGACCACCGCGGAAGGATCGGCACCTCCTTCCCACGTCTGGGTGTAGAGCGGGAGCATGTCGGTGAGCCCCGCGACGCCTGCGCGGGCCACGACTCCAGCGACCTGCGCCATGGATGTGCTCGCGATGTGGGTGCCGGCCACGGCGTCAACCATACCTTCGTACACGGCGCGGAAGAAGATCGCCGGGTGCGTGATATGTGCGCCCCGGACGACCACCGCAGGCACGCCATGGGGACGGCAGATAGTCTCGACGTAGCCCTCGGCGAGGGCGGTCTTCCCGACCTGACGCATGCCGGTGATCAGTACGTGAAGATGGAGCCTGTTGAGTTGCTGTCTGGCACGCTCGAGTTCAGCCAATTCGCGGTCGCGGTACAGCAGCGGCATCTCTGCCACCTCCTCGTCGGAGATCACCTCGCAGGAATACTGGTCGGTGCGCGATGCATACCAGCGTCCCAACCGTGGCATCGCGGCTCCAAGCCCATCGTCCTGGCGGGACTTGTCATACAACAATGTTATAACATTGTTGTATGATGCAGCCAGTTGGTCATGCGGCGTCGCCAGGTGCTGACGCCGCGTCCTCGCGCGCTCATGATCTCGGTCCGATGCATGGTGGTGCTCGACGCCGATGGCATGCCAGGGGCGCAGGTCGCTACTATCTCATCGGGGGGCTCAATCAATGACCACCGTGGAGCTCATGGACGGCATCGAAGAGCTGCGGCGCGGCAGGACGGATACGCTGCACGTGGAGGCCAAGCGCGCCGAGCACGAGCTGCCCAGGCGCCTGTGGGAGACGCTGTCCGCCTTCGCCGACACCCGCGGTGGGGGCGTGCTCGTCCTCGGGCTCGATCAGACGACCGGATTCGCCGTGGTGGGGGTGGACGATCCCGGCAAGGTCATGCAGGACCTGGCCAGCCTGTGCGGCGAGATGGAGCCGCCGGTCCGCGCCGCCATCGACCTGCACACCGTGGAGGGCAGGACGTTGGTGGTGGCCGAGGTGCCCGAGACCGAGCTCGCCCAGAAGCCGTGCTACTACCGTGGAGCTGGCCTGACCGACGGCGCCTTCATCCGCATCGGCGACGGCGACCGCAAGCTCAGCGGCTACGAGGTCCAGGTGATGCTCGCCTCCCGCGGCCAGCCGCGCGAGGACGAGACGCCGGTCCCGGAGGCGAGCCTGGAGGATCTCGACGCTGAGCTGGTGTCGGGCCTGCTCAAACGGCTCCGCCAGCCAGAGGCCAGCCACTTTCGGCAGCTCCCGGACGAGCGGGCGCTTCAGGTGCTGAAGGTGCTGGTGCGGCACGAGGAGCGCTGGGTGCCATCGCTCGGCGGCCTGCTGGCGCTTGGCACCTACCCGCAGCAGTTCTTCCCATGTTCCCCGACCGGCTGACGATGATGAATCCTGGAGGGCTCTTTGGCCCGGTCAGCGTGGACCGCCTGGGAGAGGAAGGTATCGCCGCGACGCGTAACCAGACGTTGATGAAGCTGCTCGAGGACACCACGACGCCGGACGAAGGGCGCCTGGTGTGCGAGAACCGCGGCTCAGGCATAGGCGCCATGCTCGCCGCGCTGCACCGGGCGGGCCTGCCGGCTCCCAGATTTGTCGACCGAGTGGCGACGTTCGCCGTAACCTTCGTCGCGCAGGCCGCTGGTCAGGACGCGGGACAGCTAAGGTTTCCCTTGCAGTTCGGGGTAGAGCCTGGTGGGGAGAGCAAAGAACCGCGGGCGCGACTGCGAGGCGATCGGCGGGAGGAGATGCTCGACCTGCTGCGGAAGCGCGGTGAGCTGAGCAGGTCGCAGATCGCGGACGAACTGGGGCTGACGGACGACGCGACGAAGAAGTGGCTCCGGGTTCTTCGCGACGAGGGGCTTGTTGAGCTGACGACCTCAAGCGCCCGCTCGCGCCACGCGCGCTATCGGACCCACTTGGGAGCAGGGGGCGAGCCAGGCGATCATGGGAATTAGCATGGGAATTAGCCTGTAAGTCCCATGATAACTCCCATGCTAATTCCCATGATGCGCGAGGAGCTGATGAATGGCCAAGGGGAGATATGAGCACCGAGATCAAGTTCGTTGACACGACCGTGCGGGATGGCAACCAGAGCAACTGGGCCCTGAACATGCGCACGGGCATGATGCTGGCTACCGTGCCGGACCT
>JACQUR010000447.1 GCA_016210245.1 Chloroflexota bacterium | reverse complement strand
CTGCTGCAACGTCTCGGCCTGGCGCTCCTGGGTCACGGCCTGGCGCTCCTGGGTCGCGGCCATCTGCTGCAACGTCTCGGCCTGGCGCTCCTGGGTCACGGCCTGGCGCTCCTGGGTCGCGGCCATCTGCTGCTGCGTCGCGCCCATCTGTCGCTGCGTCTCCGCCAGGTCGCGCACGATCTGGGGCAGCGCCAGCAGGTCCTGGGTCAGCACGAGCTGGCGCAATCCCTCCCGCCAGTCCGGGTGCTGCTCCAGGATCTGGATGAGCTCTCGAAACTCATCGACCGTGAATGGCATGGCAGGCCCTCCTGCCCCCAATTGTAGCGCAGCCGGGCCAGGCGTGGCGCCGGGGCGCCTTCCGCGCTCGGAGGGCTGGGTTGACCCGCTGCGCTCCTCCATGCGCGCCCGATCCCGCTGTTGTGTCCTGGTACTTGACTCGGTTCCAGCTTGTGTTGGTGAGCGGTGGAGTGAGTCCGCCCCCCACAACCCCTCAGAGAGCAACCGAGGTCACTCTTCGTAGTGATACCGAGCCTGGAGGAAATGGATCTGCCGGCCGGCGACCCGGTAGACGAGCCGGTGCTCCTGGGTGATCCGCCGAGACGCTGTTCGTGGCCGAGGCGCTCGCCGCGCTGGCGCAGCTTCGCGCCGACTACGGCCAGGATGGCGGTGCTCGCTACCCCCTGGCCGAGCTGCGGCTGGCCTGGCGCGAGCTGCTGCGCAACCAGCCCCACGACTCCATGATGAGTAATGATGAATGGTGAATTCATCATTCACCATTCATCATTCATCATCATTCTCGCCACGATCACGCTAATGTTGTCCGATCCGCCACTGGCGTTGGCCAGGTCCACGAGCTGTTGGGCGGCTTGCTGGGCAGGGGCGGAGGCCACCACCTCGCGCAGCTCTGCAGGTTTGAGGTGGGCGGTGAGGCCGTCCGAGCAGAGGAGCAGGGCATCCCCGGGGCGCAGGGGAAGCTCGAAGAGGTCCACCTCCACCTCGCCCTGCACGCCCAGGGAGCGGGTGAGCATGTGGCGGAAGGGGTGGAGCGCCGCGTCCTGGGCGGACAGCCGCCCCAGGGCCGCCTGCTCGGCCACCCAGGTGTGGTCGAGCGTGACCTGGCGGATGGCTCTCTGGGTGATGAGGTAGGCCCGGCTGTCCCCGACGTTGGCGATGGTGGCCTGGTCGCCGACGATGGCGGCGGCCACCAGCGTGGTCCCCATGCCGTGGCGGCTCGGGTCGGCGTTGCCCGCCTCCCAGACCGCGGCGTTGGCCTGCCGCACCGCGGCCACCAGCGCGGCGCGCACCTCGCCCCGCTCCGCGAAGTAGCGCTCGGCAAGCGTCTCCACGGCAATGTGGCTGGCCACCTCGCCCGCGGCATGGCCGCCCATGCCATCCGCCACCACGCACAGTACCCCGCGCCTGGGCTGGTCCGGGTGGCTCAGCACCAGGAGGCTATCTTCATTGTGTGGGCGTCGCCGGCCGACGTCAGTGGCGGAGCCGATATCCACGGGTAGACCTCGCCGTTTGGTTAGGAAGTATACAGAACTTGACGTGGGAGCACCGCGGGGCACACTATGGAGGCGCGCCGGACAATCAATTCGATCGGCTCAGCTTGCTCGAACCAGGATAGCCATGGAGAGAAACCGATCCGAGTCACCGCACGGGGGTAAGCACCCCCCAGACGGATACCTCAAGCAGTACGAACTCGTCGGCATGCTGATCGAGAGCCCAATCCGTCTGGCCATTGCCAGACAACTGGTGACCTCGGAACAACCGCTGTCCGGCGAACGGTTGAAGCGTGAGGCGGCAGGAGTCCTCCGACAGGCTGGTATTGCTCCTGTTGCCACAGCAAGCCTCACGGACGAGTTGCGAACCCTCATAGCGATCGGACTAGTCGTCGAATCGCGGGGCGGCTACCGACTCACTGCAGAGGGACGCCAGGCGGCTGTGCTGGCTGCGACGCCGCTCCCTCCATTTGTGGACAAGCCATAGGTTGGAGAAGGTATCACCAGCCGCGACGTTCTGCGCTACCGGTATCAACTCCTCGCCGCCATCGTGGTCTTGCTACGGAAGCTCCACGTCTCCGGTGTTGCCAGCGCTTCCGAACAGATCGAAGAGTTACTCCGCTTGGGACTCATTGACCAGGATGATGCCGATACGCTCAGGCAGTGGATTCGCATAGTCTCCTCTGGCAAGCTGCCAGTGTGAACCGGCAGGCTGGCTAGAACTCGAACCTCTCCCCCAGCCCCAGCTCCACCGCCCGGTCGTAGGCCCGCCTGGCCGCCACCACGTCCTCGAAGGCCGCCCCCACCGACTTGAACAGGGTCACCTCGTCCTCGGAGCGCCGCCCCGGCCGCTGGCCCAGCACCACCTCGCCCAGCTCGGCCGCGAGGTGGGCGCGGTCGATCAGGCCCTGGTCGAGCGGGATGAGCAGGTCGCCGGCCTCGGCCAGCGCGCCCTCGTACGTGTCCACCACCACGTGGGCGCGGCGCACCGTCTCGGCGTCGACCTCCCGGGTGCCGGGGGTGAAGGCGCCGACGGCGTTGATGTGCGTGCCGGGGCGCACCCAGGCGCCCTGGAACAGCGGCGTGGGCGAGGTGGTGGCAGCCACCAGGATATCGGACTCCGAGTCGAGCTGCTCGGCGGAGGCGGCCGCCTCCACCGGCAGCCCCAGGCGGCTGGCGAGCCGAGCGGCGAAGGCGTGCGACCTGGCCGTGCTGGTGCCCAGCACCAGCACGCGCCGGATCGGGCGCACGTGGGGCAGCGCCAGGGCGTGGCCCTCGGCCTGGACGCCGGTGCCGAAGATGCCCAGCACCCCGGCCTCTGCGCGGGCCAGCCATCTGGTGGCCACGGCAGAGGCGGCTGCAGTGCGGACCGCGCTGAGCGCGCTGCCGTCCATGACGGCCAGCGGCTGGCCGGTGGCGTAGTCGAGCAGCAGGTAGATCGAGCACAGGCGGGGCAGCCCGCGCTCAGAGTTGTGCGGGAAGACCGAGGCGATCTTGACCCCCACCGCTCGGGCTTCGTGGGCCGCGCCGGGCATGGTCAGGACGATGCCCTGGTACTCCGGGATCTCCAGGTGCTGGCGCAGCGGCGCCTGGATCTTGCCGCTGGTGTACTCGGCGAAGCCGGCCTCGACCGCCGCGATGGCCGAGGGCACGTCCAGCGCCGCGGCCAGGTGCGCGCGGGAGAGCAGCAGCGTCATCGGGCCTCGTCTCGCCTGCCGATCGCCTCCGCCTGGGCCAGCAGCCGACGGGCCTGGCCCACAATGGGCGCGTCCAGCATCCGCCCGTCCAGCGCCACGCTGCCCCGGCCCTGGCGGGCGGCCTCGTCGGCGGTCTCTACCACCCGCCGGGCGGCCTCGACCTCCTCGGCCGTGGGCGTGAAGGCGCGATGGATGGGCTCGATCTGGCTGGGATGGATGCACAGCTTGCCGCTGAAGCCCAACTGGCGGGCCAGGCGCGCCTCCTGCCACAGGCCGTCCTGGTCGGCCAGGTCGGTCCAGGGCGTGTCGATCACCGCCACCCGCGCGGCCCGCGCAGCGGCCACCACGTGCGCGCGGGCGTAGAGCACCTCCAGCCCCTCCCTGGTACGGATGCCTCCCACGTCCAGGGTGTAGTCCTCCGCTCCGAAGACCACGGCGACGATGCGCGGCCCGGCCGCGGCCAGCGCCTCCGCGCGGAGCACCCCTCGCACCGTCTCGAGGATGGGGATGAGGCGGACGTGGCCGAGCGACAGCCCGGCCCGCGCCTCGGCCTGGGCGAGGAGCATGTTCGCCTCGCGCAGTTGCTCGGCGCTCTCCGCCTTGGGGAGCACGATGCCGTCGAGGTGCGGGCAGGCCACGGCGCGGATGTCCGCGCGCGCCAGGCCACTGGCCAGCGAGTTGACCCGGATCAGGCGGCTGAAGGGCGCCTCGGCCAGGTGCGCCAGCGCCGCCCGTGCCTGGGAGCGGGCGGCCTCCTTCTGGTCGGCGGGGATCGAGTCCTCCAGGTCCAGGATCACCGCGTCCGGGCGCAGGGTCGCGACCTTGGCGACGAAGCGCTCCCGGTTCGCAGGTACGAACAGCAGCGAGCGCAAGAGCATAGCTGGTCCTCTCCCCGTTCCTTCCGTGTCTGCGTCTCCGCGTCCTGGTGGGGCCGCCGCCCTGAAGGGCGGACCTGGCAAGACCCGCCCTTCAGGGCGGCGGCCCCAGCTCTCCCCGCGTCCCCGCGTCCCCGTGTCCCCGCGTCCCCGCGTCCCCGCGTCTGCCGCTCGTCCTGAGCTTGTCGAAGGACTCCGCGTCTCTCACAGGCTGGCGCGCACCAGGCCGCCGTCGACCACGAGGGTGACGCCCGTGATGTAGCTGGCCTGCTCCGAGGCGAGAAAGACCGCGGCCGCGGCGTACTCCTCCGGGCGACCGTAGCGGCCCATTGGAATCGAGCGCTCCGCCTCCTGGCGCACCCCCTCCAGGCTGCGCCTCTGGCGCGCGGCGCGCGCCTGGTCGAGCTCGTCGATACGCTCAGTATGGATGCGCCCGGGGGCCAGGTTGTTGACCGTGATGCCGTGCCTGGCCACCTCGTCCGAGAGGGTCTTGGCCAGCCCCACCACCGCGCTGCGGATCGAGTTGGAGAGGATGAGCCCGGGAATGGGCTGGCGCACCGCGATGGAGGTGGAGTTGATGATCCGCCCCCAGCCAGAGCGCTGCATGGACGGCAGCGCCAGGCGGGTGAGGCGGACGACGCTGAGCAGGTTCAACTCGTAGGCCTGCTGCCAGGCCGCGTCGTCGAACTCCTCGAACAGGCCCGGGGGCGGGCCGCCCGCATTGTTGAACAGGATGTCGATCCGCCCGAAGCGGTCGAGGGTGGTGCGCACCACTCGCTGCAGGTCGTCCTCGCTGGTGACGTCGGCCGCCTGGGCCAACACCTCGGCGCCCGTGGCGGTCCGGATCTCGTCGGCGGCTGTGGCGATGAGTTGCTCGTGGCGCGAGAAGATGCTCACCCGCGCGCCCTCGCGGGCCAGGCCCACCGCCACCGCCTTGCCCAGCCCCTTGCTGGCCGCGGCGACGAGGGCGACTCTGCCCTGAAGCCCCAGTTCCATGCTTTGCCTCCTCTGGGCGTAAAGCCGTCAGGTGGCCAGTGGCCGGCCTTGCGCCGAAACAATCGGACACGTGTGTACTGCGCAGGATAGCAGGGTGTGAGGGAAAAGGTAAACGTCGAGTGCTGTGCTCTATATGGACTGTCTGGCCACCGAGTTCCAGAGCCCCGTGCTGCGCCGTCTGTTGGATTACTGAGCGCTGCATAGAGATCCAAACGTCGCTGGCGGCCCGTAGCGCGGGGGCTTGTCCCCCGCCCCGCGCCCCGTGGGCTGAGTGCCCACGGGCGAGGGACAAGCCCCCGCGCTACGATCCCCGTGCGCAACGATGCTTAGATCTTTGTGCAGCGCTCAGTAGGGAAGTTGTCAGGGGTCAGTGATCGGCCGTGCGCACGGCCGTGCGCCCTGCCGATCACTGACCCCTGACAACTGGCGGCTCGTAGAGCCGCTGATAGTGGTGGTAGTTCTCGTAGACGATGCGCACGAAGCGATAGGTCTCGGGGTAGGGGATGCGCTCGGCGAAGGTGTCCGGGTCGGGGCCGTACTGGGTGAGCCAGGCGTTCACGGCGCCGTCGCCAGCGTTGTAGGCGGCCAGAGCGGGCAGAAGCTGACCCTGGTAGCGCTCCAGCCGCCCGGCCAGGTACCAGGCACCGAACTCCAGGCTCACCCGGGGCTGGAGCAGGCGGTCGGGAGTGAAGCCGACCACGCCCAGCGCCTGGGCGATCAGTTGCCCCGTCTGAGGCATCACCTGGGCCAGCCCCAGGGCGCCAACCGGCGAGCGGGCGCCCGGGTTGAAGCTGCTCTCCTGGCGGATCAGAGCCGCCAGCAGGAGCGGGTCGACGCCAAAGCGTTCGCCCTGGGCGCGCGCCAGCGCCTCGTAGGGCAGCGGGTAGAGCAGCCGCTGGAGCGGCAGCGGGAGTGCGCCAGGACTCCCACCCAGCGCGCTCGCAGCGCGGCGGGCGTAGGCCAGCGAGAGGTGCTGGGTAGCGGGCTGCGCCAGCAGCACCCCCAGGGCGGCCAGCCGCTCCGGCGAGCGGTCCAGGTCGTCGGCCAGCGCCGCCAGCTCGCGCCCGGCCTCCGCCTCCAGGCCCGCCGCGAGCAGGGCCGTGGCCAGGCGGTAGGCTGGCTGGGCCTCCACCTCGGCCGGGTTGGAGGTTGAAGGTTGGAGGTTGGAGGTTGGATCCAATCTCCAACCTCCAACCTCGTCCAGCCGGCTCGCGGCCCGCAGGCCGGCGTAGCCCTGCGGGTCGAGGCTCGCGGCCTGGCGCCAGCGCTCCTGCGAGGCGGCCTGGTCGCCGGCCTGCGCCCGCGCCAGTCCGAGCCACAGGGACGCCTGGGCGCGCCAGGGCGCCGGCGCGCGCCCGGCGTCGGCCAGCGCGGCCCAGACAGCCTCGGCCGCCATCCGCTTGCCTTCCAGCCAGTGGACGAAGCCCTGCCGAAAGCGCGCCTCCGCCCCGATGGGCGAGTCGGGAGAGGCGGTGGCCAGGCGCTCGAACGCCTGCGCCGCGCGCCCCAGGAGGTCGAGGCTCTCCAGAATGCGCCCGCCGCGGAGTAGCGCGGCGGGTACCAGCTCCGAGGCTGGCGCCTCGTCCGCCAGCGCCAGCAGCGCCTCGGCCGCGCCCTGCTCGTCACCCTGGCGCAGCCGAGCCAGGGCGGAGAAGTAGCGCGCCTGGGCCGCCTCGGGCCCGGCAGGCTCCAGCTCCAGGGAGGCGGCGAAGGCCGCCCGCGCCTGGGCGTAGAGCCCCTGCGAGAAGTACACCTGGCCGGCCTGGGCGTAGCTCACCACCCCTTGCCGTCCCATCTCCTGGAGCGCCTCCAACGCCCGAGTGGCCCAGGGCTGAGCCGGCTGCTCGACCACCAGGCCGCGGAAGTGGTCCACCGCCTCCGCCTCGCGCCCCAGCGCGCGCGCCACCTGGCCGAGCTGGTAGCGGATCCTGGCGCGCTCGGCCTCCGTTGCGGCGACGGGCAGTAGCTCGGCGTACCAGCGCGCGGCCTCCTCCCGTTGCTCCAGCGCCAGGCTGGCCCGGGCCAGCCGCTCCAGGGCGGCGGCGCGCCCAGCCCGGGTGGTCGCCTGCGGCAGGGCGAGCTGGGCCTCGGCCAGCGCCTGGGCTGGCTCGTCGAGCTCGGCGTAGCAGGCAGCCCGCTGGAGCGGGAGGTAGGGCCCCAGGGGCAGCAGCGGCTCGGCTGCCGCGAGGAGCGCCAGGGCGGCACGGCAGTCGCCCCGGTCGCGGCGCAGCAGTGCCAGGCGCACCAGCGCCCGGCCCCGCACCTGGTCGGCGCCCCCCGGGGCGCTCGCCCGCTCCAGCGCCGCGCCCGCGCCCGGCTGGTCCCGAGCTGCCAGCAGGGTTTCGCCAAGGCCGAGCCAGGCCAGTTGGGCCAGGGAGGGCTGCGCCTGCTGCGTGAGCGCCCGGTAGCGCTCGGCCGCCGCGCCATAGTCCCCACTCGCGCGCAGCGTCTCGGCCTCGGCCAGGCCGGGGTGGGGGGTCGGCTGGATGGTGGGGCCGGGCGTGGCGGTGCTGGCCGAGGGGAGCAGCGGCGCAGCAGGCAGCAGCGCCAGCGCAACGGCCGCCAGGCTGAAGAAACCCAGGAGGTGAGCAGCGAGCAGGCGAGGCACCACGGTGGCTCCGGTTCCGCGATGCGAGCGTACCACTGTTGCCGGAGGCGCTCAAGGGCGAGCGCCAGCCGTGTGTGACCGGTTTCAGTGCCGGCGGTCGCTGAGCCGTAGGGGGCGACGGCCCGGTCGCCCCCGAGCCGTAGGGGGCGACGGCTCTGTCGCCCCGCCGCCCCGAGGGCGGCAGAGCGTGGTG
>JACQUR010000438.1 GCA_016210245.1 Chloroflexota bacterium | reverse complement strand
GCTGCCCCAGGTGCGGATCGTGCCTTTCGCATTTTGCTCTGTTGCTCCTGATTGGTGGGGTGGTATCCGTGCCGCGACCGTGAGGTCCTTCGACAGGCTCAGGATGAGCGGACCCCGGGGTCCGCGCACCCACACGGTCGCGGCTCGGATACCACCCCACCAATCAGGAGCAACAGAGCTCTAGGCGAACGGCTCGATCCGCACCTGGGGCAGCAGCCGCGTGATCTCGGCGGGCGTTCCCAGCGCCGTCCCCGGGACCAGGGCTGTGGCTGCGCCCGCGGCGGTTCCGAGCCGTAAGCCCTCTACGATGTCCTGGCCGCAGTCCATGCTCACCGCCAGCCCCGCGACCAGGGAGTCGCCCGAGCCCACCGTGCTGCGGCGCTTGACGGTGGGTGGGATGGCGTGCCAGACCCGCTCCCCCTGGGCGCAGATGGCGCCCCGGGCGCCCATGGAGATGACCACCACGTCCACTCCCCTGGCCAGGATGTCGCGCGCCGCCTGCACCACCGAGGGCACGTCGGGCAGCGATCTGCCCACCAGTCGCTCCGCCTCGGCCAGGTTGGGCTTGATGAGGGTGGGCCGGGCCTGGATGCCCAGGCGCAGCGGCTCGCCGTCCGTGTCGAGGATCGTCTGCACCCCCCTGGCGCGGGCCAGCTCGATGTAGTGGGCGTAGATGTCCTCCCTCGCCCCGGGCAGCAGGCTGCCGGCCAGCACCAGCACGCGGCAGGTACCCAGCCAGGGCTGGATATCGTGCTCCAGGCTGTTCAGGTGTTCGACATCCACCTCTGGGCCGCGATCCCAGAAGCTGGTGCCGGCGCCCGTCGCCTCGTCGAAGATCGTGACGTTGAGGCGGGTCTGGCCCGGCAGGAGCAGGAAGTGGTTCTGCACCCCCTCCTCCAGCAAGGCGCGGTTGATGAGCGTGCCGATCTCCCCGGCCAGGAAGCCAAAGGCGATGCTCGGGCAGCCCAGGCGGTCCACCAGGCGCGCGACGTTGATTCCCTTGCCCGCGGGGTCCAGGTGCGACTCGCGCACGCGGTGCAACTGGCCCACGGCCAGGTCGCGCACCACGATCGTCTTGTCGGCGGCAGGGTTGAGGGTGAGCGTAATGATCATGGCGTCTTGCTTACTCCAGGGTGGGCTCGGTCTTCAGCTTCGATACTACACCTCCTGCGCTGAAAGCGCTGGGGCGCTGGACTATCACGGTTGCGGCTGCCGCGCTCTCCAACTCCTGCCGATCTCGCCCGCCAGCGCTGGCGTGACCACCAGCACGCCGGTCCCACGCGCCACCGCCTCGATACCCCGTCGCGCTCGGGCGCGCACGTGGGGCGGGAACTTCTCCAGCGTTGCCAGGGCCTCGCGGCTCCACGTTGGGCTCGTGGCCGGCGCTTCTCGCACCAGGAGCGCTGCCACGAGCCCCAGGGTGCAGAGCGCCGCGGCCACCAGGAAGGTCTCGCCGAACGCGGCCGTCATGCCAGCGAGCCGCGCCTGGCCCTGCACCTCCTGCAGCCTGGCAAGCTGCTGGAGTTGCTCCGGGCTGAGCCCGGCCGTCCCTTGCTGCGCCAGCTCTCGCAGCCCGGCCAGCGCGCGCAGATCGAGGCCAAGGGCAGGCGCTCGCTGGCTGAGGACCTCTCGGACATGCGTTGCCGCGCGCTCGGCAAAGAGGCTGGCCAGGACGGCGACGCCGAACGGCCCACCCAGGCTCCGTACCATGCTGAATAGCCCCGAAGCAGCGCCCATCCTCGATCGGGACACCGCCCCCATGATCGCCTTGCCCAGCGGCGGCAGGGCCACGGCGATCGCCACGCCCAGGACCAGCGCCAGGCCGGCGATCACCCAGTAGGGCGTGTCCTGCTGGACTCGCGAGAGCAGCCCCAGCGCGAGGGTGGCGAGCCCCATCCCCGCGGCCGCCGTTCGGCGGGCTCCCCAGCGGTCGGCCAGGGCGCCGGCCAGCGGCGAGGCCACCGCCATAGGCAGAAAGAAGGGCAGCAGCAACACCCCCACCATGGCCCCGCTGTACCCCTGGACGTCCATGAGGAAGAAGGGAAGCAGGAAGAGCGTGCCCTGCAACGCGGCAAAGGTCACGAATGCGGTGAGCCCGGCCGCGACGAACAGGCGACTGCGGGCCAGCGCCAGGTCGAACACCGGCGCGGGCGAACGCCGCTCGATGGCCAGCAGCAGCAGTAAGCCCAACAGCGAGGCGGCCGCCAGGCCCAGCGTGGGGGCGGAGGTCCAGCCCCAGGCTCGGCCCTGGCTCACCGCCAGCAGCAGCGCTCCCATGCTGGCGAAGAGGGCGACCGAGCCGGCGTAGTCCACCCGGGCCTTGCCGGGGCGCGCCGATTCCCGGAGCAGCCACAGGGGCGCGGCCAGCGAGAGCAAGCCGATGGCCACGCTGAACCAGTAGATGGCCCGCCAGCCAGCGAGGTCGAGGATGGCCCCACCCAGGGTGGGACCGATGGCCGGGGCTGCGCCGCCGGCGATGCCCCAGACGCCCATAGCGCGGCCCCGCTCCTCGGCCGGAAAGGCCTCGCCGATGAAGGCCATGCCGATGGGAAAGACGGCCGCCGCGCCAACCCCTTGCAGGAAGCGGAAGGCGGCCATGGAGCCCACGTCCCAGGCGAGCGCGCACAGAGCTGCGCCCAGGGTGAACACGGCCAGGCCGCCAACGAAGAAGCGTTTGCGGCCATACAGGTCGGCCAGGCGGCCCCAGATGGGCTGGAGGACAGTGAAACTGAGGGCGTAGGCGATGGACAGCCAGGCCACCTGAGTCAAGTCGGCCCGCAGGTCGGCCATGATGCGGGGCGTGGCCGAGAACAGCAGGCTCAGGCTGAGGGCCACGCTGAAGGTGCCGACCAGCAGCGCCAGGAGCTGTTGCCACCGGCCTGGGTGCTCGTCCGGACTGGGGCTGTTCATGGCTGATCTTCTCCTTCGATCAGGTGCTGGATCCAGGCGAGGTCTCGCTCCAGGTGATCGATGGCCCTGGCCAGGAGGGCTGCCCGGTAGCGATCGACGGCCCGCCCGGCGAGGTGCTCCCGAGCGCGACGCCGCTCCGCCAGCCTGGCCGACCATGCATCCCGTTGCTGCCCCAGCAGCCGCTTGCGCTCGGCGGGCGGGATGCTCTGGAAGAAGAGCAGGCGTAGGCCGAACG
This sequence comes from Chloroflexota bacterium, assembly GCA_016210245.1. Lineage (GTDB taxonomy): Bacteria > Chloroflexota > UBA6077 > UBA6077 > JACQUR01 > JACQUR01. The sequence continues at coordinate 12,889 of JACQUR010000438.1, read as the reverse complement.
GAGCGCTGGAGTCCTGCGCCAGCTCCAGGAACCGGTCGCGGCCCGCACGCGTGACCTGGTAGACGATCCGATTGGGACCCGCCTGCTCCTCCACGCTGGCGGTGACGTGTCCGCGCGCCTCCAGCTTGCGCAGCATGGGGTAGAGCGAGCCGTAGCTGACCGTGCCGAAGTAGCCGACGAGGCGCTCCAGCCGCCGCTTGAGCTCGTAGCCATGAAGTGGCTCCTGCTCCAGCAGACCCAGGATGAGCAGCTCGATCACAGGAAAGCGCATGACACCGAATGGAGCGATGCACTCATTCTATATCGATTTGATAGAGCTGACAAGAGGCGAGCGCCCATCGGGACGAACGGGGAACGGATTGCTGTCAACGGATTTCCGGGAACGGATTGAACGGATTGGAACGGATAGCCATCCGTTCCAATCCGTTCAATCCGTTCCCGGAAATCCGTTCCCGGAATCCGTTCCCGGTCCCCGCAACTCACGGCAGTACCCCATTCTCCCGCGCCCCCTTGATGGCGTTGTGTGCCGGCCGCAGCGTGCCGTCGGGGTTGGTGATCGACCACCAGAACTCCTCGTTCTGCTGGGTCCAGAACGGGGCGGCGATGTTCCAGACTACCATCACCCCGATCCAGGGCGCGTCGTTGTCGTGGGCGAAGCGCAGCGCCCGGACCAGGAAGTCTGCCTTGGTCTCCTCGCTCACCCGGAACCAGGAGAAGTCCGGGTGGATGGGGTCGGAGGTCCAGCCGAACTCCAGGATCCAGAGTTGCCTGTCGGCGTCGCCCCGGGCCTCCATGATGCGCCGCAACTGCTCGAACCGCCGGAAGGCGAAGGACGGGTGCCCGCCCAGGGACGGGTCGGCTGCTACCTGCTCCGGGCTCGTCTCGGGCGCCGCCTTGTAGCCAGGCGCGTGCGCGCCCAGCACGTCGAAGAAGCCCATGGCCCCGTTGTCGTAGAGGGCGTTGGTCCAGATATCGTCGGGCGTGGCGGTGTTGTCGAAGACCCCGGTGGGCGTGGCAGGCGCGCTGATGACCGTGACCGTGGGATCGGCCTGCCTGGCGGCCAGGAAAGCCGGCTTGAGCAGGGCCACGTACTGGGCAGGGTTCGGTGGCTGGCCGCCCCACTCGCGGGTGATGTTGGGCTCGTTCCAGAGCTGGACCGCGTCCACCCGCCCGATGGACGAGTCCAGGCTGTAGCGCTGGACAAAGACGCGGACGAAGTCGGCGTAGTCCTGGGGGTTATCCGGGGGACCGTTCGCGGGCGTCCGGTCGGCGCGGCTCCAGAGCGGCTGCAGGTCGAGGCGGGCGACGAGGCGCACCCCGGCCGCCCGGGCGGCGCGCACGACGCGGTCGGCCTCGTCGAACGTGAACTGGCCCTTGCCCGCGCCCTCGAGGTCGCGCCATTGGAAGCGAACCTGGGCCCACTGGAAGTGGGCGCCGGTGAGCAGGCCGAGATCGCGGGCCGTGGTCGCCGGCTGGTTGAAGAGGAAGACGGCGGCGCCGTACTCGGGGCTGGCGGTGCGGAAGGGAACGCCAGGAATGGGCTCGAAGGCGTTGACCAGGTTGGTCGCGGGCAGCTCGCCCGGGCGAGCAACGGCGATGGGCAGGGCGTGGTTGTACTGCTGGAAGAAGGGCGAGCCCTGCACCTGGGCAGCCAGGTCCAGTGGCAGGTTCCGCCCCGTCAGGACGCTCTTGAAGTAGTCCGCCAGCAGGATGCCTTGCGTGCATGGGCACGTGGCGTCAAAGTGCATGATTCCACGCTGGAAGCGCTGGTAGATGAAGTTCGGGTTGCGCGGGTCCACGCCCGGGCCGCTGGTGGGCGCGCCCCAGAGCTCCAGGGCCAGCAGCGGCAAGAGCCCCTCCGCACAGTCGCCCGACGGAAAGGCTACTTCGCAGGTGATGGTGCTGAGGAACGTCTGGAGGAAGTTGACCGGCTGGCCGTCGAACTCGTCGGGCGCGTTCTGGCGCACGAAGTCGATGATCGCGGTTTCGTAGTCCGGCTCGCCCACCCTGGGGGTGGCGGCGACGAGGCCTGGATCCGGGGCGGGGAAGGTGCTGAGGTTGACCTGGGTGACCGGCATCAGCCCCGGATCGAGCAGATTCAGCAGCCGCGCGTTGCCATCCGGCCCCAGTTGCATGATCGCCCGCTGGAAGAACTGGGTGGTGAAGCCGAGGAAGGTAACCGTGCGGCTGACGGGGAAGCCGAACGTGTTGATCCCGCCCCGCAGGTTGAAGAACTCGAAGAACCTGTCGTTGCTGATGCGGAAGCCGGTCTGCAGGAAGAACCGGGGGTCCTGCTGCGCGCTGGCCGGCGCCGGTAGCAGCGCCACCAGCAGCGCCAGGCACGCCAGGAGCGGAATGAATCTGCGCATACTGTTCCTCCGGGGAGTGGTGGGGTGGAACCAGGCACGCGGGCGCAACGAGCGCGCTGGCGTGTGCCATTACTCCCACTATACTCGCCACCCGCCGTTACCTGGAGGGAGGAAGCTGTTGTCTCGAGCAGACTCAGTTGGAGTCCCAGTAGGCGGCAATGATCGTGGCTGGCAGCGCCAGGGCGATCGCGGCCAGGACGATGGTTGGTGCCCAGGCGGCCAGCCTGCGCGCGCGGCTCGGGGGCTCGCCCGAGCACCCGGGCAGCGCGCTCCAACCGGCCACCAGGAGCACGGCGAGGGCTCCGTGGGCGGGGAAGAGCAGCCGTCCGAAGGAGGCGGGCGTCAGCATGGACCAGCGGACCACTGCGGCCAGCACCAGGACCGCCCACAGGACGAGCAGTCCAAGCTGGCCCGCGGCCGGCCGGGGCGCGGTGCGGTCACGGATGAGCAGCCCGGGGATGGCGCGTCGGACCAGTCCCGCCAGGGCGGAGAGCGTGAGCGTCGCGAAGACGAGGTACGTCCAGGCTGGAGCCGGGACGGTGCTCCAGCCGAAGACCGCCCAGTAGCTCTGCCACAGCCCCAGCCCCTCGCCGACGAGCAGCTCCAGCGGCCCGACCGGCACGGCGCGCGGACCCTGGATGCTCAACATGAGGCGGATGCCGGTAGGATCGCCGAACAGGGCGACGTTGCGGACCAGCCACCATCCGGCCAGCAGCGCCACCGGCACCAGCAGGAGGCCGAGCGCCGCGAGCGAGCCGAGCGGCCCTCGGAGCGTCCGCCGCAGCGGCACCACCAGGGCCAGGGGTACGGTTGAGTGCTGAGTGCTGAGTCCTGAGTCCTGAGTGGGCGTCCGCCGCAGCGGTACCACCAGCGCCAGGGGTACCGCGAGCCCCAGCAGCAGCAGCCCGCTCGCCTTAGCCAGGAGAGCCAGGCCGCACCAGGTCCCCAGCGCCAGCACGGTGCGCGGCTCGGCAGGGCCACGGTGGAGACGCAGCAGGTAGACCAGCGCCGCCGTGGCGCAGCAGGCAATCGCCGCGTCGTTGCTCGCCGCGCTCGACACGTACAGGAACTGCGGCACCGCGGCCGCGGTGGCCGCGGCGAGCAACGGCCACCGCTCCCCTGGCCCGAAGACCTCGCGTCCCAGGGCGAAGGTCCCCAGGACGGTGCCGGCGCCGAACAGCAGGCTCACCAATCGGGCGAGGTGGGCGGCCAGGCAGTCCGGCCCGCAGCCCGCATCCGGGCCAGCGCGCAGGACCGCGTTCCGCTCGCCCGGCCCGGCCGCGAGGTCGCCGATGCGGCTGGCCGGGTTCGGCTGAAAGTAGGGCCGGGTGTCGTCCAGCCCCTCCACCCAGCGCACCAGGAGGGCGGCGGCGGCATAGGAGAGCGGCGGCTGCGAGGCCTCCCCGTGGGCGATGGCGCGGGTCGGCGTCTCCACGGGAAGCTGGCCGGTGAGCGCCAGGTGGCGCACGTAGCCGTAGTGCCAGAACTCGTCCGGCGCCTCGAAGAGCGGGTTCGCCAGGGAGTAGACGGCTCCGAGGAGGAGGAAGGCCGCCAGCACGGCGAGGAGGGACGGGGGGTCCTTCGACAGGCTCAGGATGAGCGGGGGACGCGGGGACGACGGGACGCGGGGTCCTTCGACCGGTTCAGGATGAGCGGTCAGCCGCTCATCCTGAGCCTGTCGAAGGACCGGTTCAGGATGAGCGGTCAGCCGCTCATCCTGAGCCTGTCGAAGGATCGGCTCAGGATGAGCGGTCAGCCGCTCATCCTGAGCCTGTCGAAGGACCGGTTCAGGATGAGCGGTCAGCCGCTCATGGTGAGCTTGTCGAACCACCGGCTCAGGATGAGCGGGAGACGCGGGGACGCGGGGCACAAAGGGATGATGGCTGGACATACTATCTCGTCAGCCTCGGCGCTCGTACAGGGTGAGGCGGAGTCCCGGGTCCGGGTACAGGCGCTCCCAGGCCCGGCCGTAGCGCGTTTGCTCTCGCCAGGCGGACGCGGCTCTGGCGGCGGGGCTTTCGTCCCAGGCGCCGCCGCTCACGACCCACAGCCGCGTGGGGGTCTGGTCTGGGAGCTGGTCGGGCGACGTGACCTGCTGGACGGCCAGCGTGGATCCGGCCAGCGCCAGGTAGTGATCTACGGGGCGGCTGAGAAACCCCGGGACGGCCAGCACGGCGTCGTCCGCCTGCACCTGCGCTTCCAGGTCGCCCACCAATGCCCGGTAGGACTCGCGCGGTGTCTCCCAGTTCACCCTCACCGCCCACAGCTCGGCCAGTATCAGCAGCGCTGCGGCAGCCAGCGGCCCCACCTGTCGCGCGCGGGGCACCCCGGACGGGAGACCGGCTGCCATCACAATGGCCAGGAGCAGGGCGTCCACCAGGAAGGTCTTGTCGACATAAATACGGGAGACCTGGCTGAGCGCCAGGGAGAGGCCGATGGGGATGGCGCCGGTGGCGAGCAGGACGCGGCGCGCGACAGGTCGCGTCCCCAGCCGCTGCCAGCCGAACGCCAGCAGCGCCACCGCGCCTCCCAGCAGGTACAGGTGCTCCACGGCAAACCCGGGCGAGAGCAACCCGTCCCGTGCCTCGGAGCCGGCCAGCAGGTTCACGAGCGTGGCCGCGGGCATCCACAGCGGCGGCGGGGGGCCAAGCCAGCCGCCACCAACTCCGAGCCCGAGCGCCTGGCCGAGGGCGAACGGTAGCCATGGCGCGTACAGCGCTAACGCGATTGCGCCGGCCACCAGGAAGGTTGGAGGTTGGAGGTTAGAGGTTGGAGGTTGGAGGTTGGATCCAACCTCCAACCTCCAACCTCTAACCCGCCTCCAACCTCCAACCAGGGCGGCCGCCAGGTGCGCGACCAGGAAGAGCCCGGCCTGGTTGTGGGTGTAGAGCGCCGCGGCCGAAGCCAGGGCGAAACCGATCCACCACCGCCGCCCGCCCCCTTCGAGCCCGCGGACCAGCGCCCAGGTGGCCAGCAGCTCCAGGAGGGCGAGCAGGGTATACATGCGCCCCTCCTGGGAGAAGACGACCAGCGGGGCGGAAACCGCCACCAGCGCCGCCGCGGCCAGGCCTGCGGCGCGGCCGGCGAGGTCGCGGGCGACCGCGAAGGCCAGGGGGATGCATAGCACGCCGAACAGCCAGGGCAGCAGGCGCAGCCCGCCCTCGGAGGGCCAGACCGCCAGGGGCGTCTTCACCAGCAGGTAGAACAGGGGCGGGTGTACGTCGTCGGCCGCCAGCTCGCGCAGCATAGCGTCGATCGGCAGGCTGGCGATATGGACCGTGTTGGCCTCGTCGAGCCAGAGGTCGGCCGCGCCCAGCCGATACGCCCGCAGCGCTGCCCCGCCCAGGATGATGAGCGCCAGGGCGAGCGCTTCCCCGGTCCCGCAGGCGAGACGCCCGCGCGCGGCGCTTGGTTCGGGCGCACTTCCGGAACCACGGGCTTTCACCTGCATGCCCGGGCGCGGGCGGGCGGTGGCCTGGGCGCTCATCGCAGTTCCAGCACCTCCAGGAAGCCCACCTGCAGCACCGGGCGATACAGGCGGTCGAAGGTGGCGTTCATCAGCTCGTACGAGGCGCGTGCCTCGGAGACGCCGGGCGGGAGACCGAAGTCGGCGCTCGATCGGTCGAGTACCACCAGCCGGGGCCGAAGACGCTCGAGATCACGCGCCACCTCCTGGAAGTGGGCCGGGGGGTTCTCGCCAGGCCACAGGTAATCGTAGGCGGTCGGGTTGGGTCGAGCCAGCAGAAAGTAGTAGGCGGGCAGGGTCGGGTAGACGAACACCGGCTCGCCGGGCGCCGTGCGAGCCAGCACCTGGCTGGCCACCCGCCCCAGTGCCCCGGGCGCGGCGGCTGCGTCGACCGCGGTGCCGATGGGCGCCGCTCCCCGCGGCGTCGGCACCGCCACCGTCTGCCCGCTCGCCACCAGCCAGGCCTCGTGCAGTGGGGCGAACGCCAGCACGTGTACCACGGCCAGGGCCAGCGCCAGCGCGCGGGCCAGGGGCCACTGACGACTCATCTGCAGCGCGACCCAGACCAGTGGCACCACCAGCAGCGGCGCGACGAAAGTGAAGTGGCCTGCCAGCGGCCGATACAGCACCGAGAGCACGCCTCCGATCCCCGCCAGGGTCGCCAGCGCGATCCCGCTCGCTCGGCGGCGGGTCGCGAGCGCCAGCGCAGCGACCAGACCTGGCAGGGCGAGCCAGAGGAACCCAAGCTGGAGCAGCACCTGTATCTGCTTCCGCCCCTCGTCCACCAGCGGCGCGGAGGGCAGCAGGTCCAGGGCCAGGAAGGGGGCGCGGTTGGCCTCCGGGTAGTCGGTGAGCGGGAACACCACCAGCGCCTGCCAGAGCGTCGGCAGCGGCACCAGGGCCACCAGCACGAGCGCGGGCAGCGCCGCGATGGCCGCCCCTGCCAGCAGCGGCCGCAGCGTCTCGCGGCGGAGCGCCACTATGCCGCTGCCGACCAGCAGGCCGACGAGCACCCCGCGCGATTGGAGGAACCAGACGGTGGCGGCCAGCAGGAACCCGGCTGCCACCGACCAGCCGACCGAGCCGCTGCGGACCGCCTGCACCCCAGCGAGCGTTCCTACCAGCGCAGCCAGGCTAGCGAACCAATGGTGGCTGGGCGTGGGCCACCAGGTGATGCTCGCGTTCAGCGCCAGCCAGGCGGCCAATGCCGCCCAGCCCGGCGGTAGCTCCACCGCCTGTGCCAGCAGCGCTACGCCCAACGCGATCCCCAGGCCAAGCAAAGCCACAGCCAGCAAGCTCGTCCCCACGCTCGTGCCGGCCAGCAAGTAGAGCCCGGCCAGGAGGCCAATCGCGCCCGGAGTGAAGAAATGGAAGAAGTCGCGGTAGGGTACCTGGCCGCTGGCCATCCGCTCCGCTCCGTACAGGATGATCCCACCATCGTGGAGCGCTACATGCGCGAAGGCCCACTGATTGAGTACCCCCAACTCGGCCAGCGCCGCCACACCCACCGCGGCCAGGGTAAGGCCTCGGGCCCGGGGTGACGCAACCACCTCGCCCGCGCGGGGCTTCATGGGGAGCCCTTCCGCTCCAGCAGCACCAGGTTGCCGGCCCGCAGCCGCTCGGCGTAGTCGCGGGCCAGCGCCTGCTCGAACCCGTCCGCGCTCGCCCGCGGGCCCGCCTCCAGAGACAGGCCGGCTGCGTCCTCGACGTCCATCAGCACCCAACGTGGTCTGGCGCGCTCCAGGTCAGCGGTTGCCAGGGCGAACTGGGCGCGCGAGTTGTACCCGCTCAGCAGCCCATCGAAGTGGGTGGGATTGGGCAGCGCCAGCACGAAGTTGTAGAGCGACAGCACCGGATAGCCCACCAGTCCGTCGCCGGGCTCGGACGCTGCCTGGAGTGTTTCGAGCACCGCGGCCTGGTGGCGCGCGTACCGGTCCAGGTCGGCGCTGGTCCCCACGGGCAGGTCGCCGCGGCGGGTGGGCAGGACAACCGTCTGGCCGCTCCCAATCAGCCACAGCTCGCCGAAGGGGGTGCAGACGAGGCCGATCAGCAGGGCCGTGGCCAGAGCCAGCGGGCGCAGCCAGCGCGGCGGCAGCAGCGCCCCGGCCGCGAAGGTCGCCGCCGAGGGTAGGAGCACGCTCGCGAAGGTGAAGTGGAGCACGGTCGGGTGATAGAGCGCGCCCAGGTACTGGGCCAGGCCAGCGGCGCAGACGACCAGCGCCGCCCGCGCTCTCCTATCCTGAGTCGACAGTCGACAGTTCACAGTCGACAGGGCACCGGCGGGCTGTGAACTGTGAACTGTCGACTGTCGACTTGGTTTGGCCTGCCCCCTCATCCCCCGCCAGCTCCTGAGGCCGGCCAGCGCGAAGATGGGGACGGCCAGCGCGGCGGCGGCGAAGGCGAGCCCCATGGCGAGCACCTTGCGCGGGGTATCGACGCTGAAGGCGATGGGGACCAGCACGAGGTCGGCGAACGGCCGGATGCCGGCGTGCGCGGGCGCGTACTGCTCGCGCGGGAACGTGAACAGGTCGTAGAGGGCGGCGTCCCACGCCCCCTGCAGCATGAGCACCAGGCCCGCCACCCCGACTGGCGCGGCTGCGGCGCCCAGGACGAGGGCCGCCCGGCCGCAGCGAGTCCGGAGTGCCGCGGGCTGAGTCCTGAGTGGAGGCAACTCAGGACTCAGCACTCGGCACTCCGGACTCGGGAGCGCAGCCACCGTGGCGCTCAAGGCGAGGGCGGTGAGGGCGGCGGTGTGCGGCACCCCGAGCGCGGCCACACCCGCGCTCGCGCCGCCGAGGGCGAGCAGGCGGTGGCTCGGCCCCGCCTCGCTGGCAACGGCCCGAGCCGCGGCCCAGGCGGCCGCGGCCAGCCAGAGCGCGGTCCACCAATGGTGGCTCGGAGCCACCCACCAGGGGAGCGTCAGTCCCACGGTCGCGCTGGCCACGGCCAGCGCCGCCAGCGGCCCCATGAGCGTGCGCGCAACCCCCCAGGCGAGCAAGCCGAGCGCCCCGCCCACCACCCACACGGAGGCCAGCAGGGTCCAGGTGCCGGCCCCGAAGGCGCCAAACGCGGCCGCGAGGGTCCAGTAGAGCCCGGGGCCCGAGACGCTGAAGAAGTCGCGGAACGGCACCTGGCCGTTCAGCACCCGCTCGGCCCCGCCCAGGGTGAGCCCCACGTCGCGCCAGGCGATCTGCACCAGGAACCAGTGGGTGAGCACCCAGGCGTAGCCCGCGCCCAGGGCAATTGCCACTCCTGCGGCAGCGACGTCCGCCCGCCGCGACAAGCCTGTAGTGTGGGGGCTTGTCCCCCGCCCCCGGCGGCTGGAGCCACCGTGCGCCGGGGAGCGGGGGACAAGCCCCCGCACTACGGCCCTCCACCGCGACGTTCCAAGGCGCGTCAGCGCCACGTGGCCTCGCTGGGGGACAAGCCCCCGCACTACGGCTCTCCACCGCGACAGGGTCAACAGGTCTGCGCAGGGGTCAGCAAGGGCCATCAGTCGTGGAGGGAGAGCAAGCCATCGAGAAGCTCCCGGGCGAGCGGCTGCGTGCGGCCTCGAACCCACCGTATACCGCTTCCAGGCACCTTGCCGCCAGTCCTGGCGCAATAGAAAAGGCCCGCGCGGGAGCGCGGGCCTTTTCTATTGCCTGGCCAGCGAGACTAGACGCTGCCGCCGAGGGAGGAGAGCAGGCTGGCGATCGTGGGCCCGAAGATGACCAGCCCGGCGATGGCCAGCACGGCCACCAGGGCGATAATCAGACCATACTCCACCAGACCCTGGCCTTCTTCTCGACTTGCGAGCGCGGCCTCGATGAGGGTTTCCAGATACTTCACGCTAGGCTCCTTTCAACCGTATTCGTGGGAGAATGCTGTGGCCGTTGCGCCCGGGCATTCCCGTGGCGCAGCGGTATTGATGGTCGAGCCTGGGCGCGTGCTCCAGGCGGCCCACCTACCCGGGACTCTCCTCGCTCTCGGCTGGAAGGGGAAAGGGGGACAAACAGAAGAAGATCCAAGATGATCGGCGGGGCTTACCCCAGCCCCAGGGCTCCCTCTTGCCAGGCCAGAGCTTGCTCGGCATCACCCCCCTCTCGGGACTACCCGCCTATCTGGGTGCGGTGCCTCGCAGCACCGCCCCTTGCGCACCCGCGGGCCCTCAAGCGGCGCGAGTATAGCACTCCTCCCAGGGGTTGACAAGACCGACTAGTACCAATGGGCTATGCCTACCACCCGAGTGGCTAGCCCTGCCCCTTCACCTGCTCGTCCACGCGGATCCAGCCGTGGCGGAGGGCGAAGACCACCGCCTGGGTCCGATCGTTGACCGCGAGCTTGCGCAGGATGGAGCTGATGTGGTTCTTCACCGTCTGGTCGCTGATCGAGAGCCGCCGGGCAATCTGCTTGTTGCTATTCCCGCGGGCTGCCTGGTCGAGAATCTCGATCTCCCGCGGTGAGAGCGGAGCCAGCAGCGGCTGCAGTCCCTTGGAGAGGCCGCTGATCTCGCGGAACTCGTGCAGCACCCGGGCCGCGACGCGAGGGTGTGTGAGCACGGCGTCGTCGATGAGATATTCCCCCCGGGCCGCGCGCCGAATGGCCTGGAGCAGCGCCTCGGCGCCGATGCTGCGGCAGAGATAGCCGGCGGCGCCGACCCGAACGGCTTCATACAGCTCCTCGTCGCTCTCGACCTCGGTCACGAGCAGCACACCCAGGGTGGGGATGCGCAGCCCCAGGAAGCGGGCCAACTCGAAGCTGGTGGGTAGCTGGAGGCCGGTCGAAGCCACCAGGACGTCTGGCTTGAGGTCCATCGCCAGCCGGAGCCCCTCCTGGCTGGAAGGGACGGCCGCGATGAGCTCAAAGTCGGTGGCTCTCCGAAGTGCCCGGAGGACCCCGTCGCGTCCACCCTTCGAGTCGTCAACAATCAGGACCCGAATCGCCACGTTCTCCTCTCAGCGATCAGGCACTCACACCGGCTCGCCAGCGCGGCTCGGCCGGCGCGCAGGGTGCCTCCCGGCTGGCTGAGTATAGCATCCGTGCCGGGAGGCCACAACGGGCCAGTCCTGCCCCTGTCGTGGCTCCAGCGACCACTCGGGCATGGCTACTGCGGTGTGTCCGGCGAGAGGCATGGACGGACGAGTGAGGCAGGTCTGGGCGGAGTTCTCGGGCCTGAACGCCGCCTATCTGCAGGACGTGTATGGGCTCTATCAGGCCGACCCGCAGGCGGTCGACCCGGAGCTGCGGGCGTTCTTCGAGCGCTGGGGGCCGCCCCCCGTGCCGCCGGAGTCGAGCCCGGATGGGCGCGTCGCCGCCGCACCACAGCTCAGCTCGGCCCAGGTCGCCGGCGCAGTCGCCCTGGCCAGAGCCATCCGGACCCACGGCCACCGGGCGGCTCACCTGGACCCGCTGGGCGGCGAGCCGCCCGGCGACGCGGAGCTGCGGGCAGAGACCCACGGCCTGAGCGAAGCCGACCTGGCTGCGCTCCCCGCGCCCATCATCGGCGGGCCGCTGGTGGAGGGGGCTGCCAGCGCCCTGGAGGCTCTCCGCGCCCTGCGCGGCGTGTACCAGGGCAGCACCGGCTACGAGTTCGAGCACGTCTCCGACGACGAGGAGCGGGCCTGGCTACACAGCGCGGTGGAGTCGGGACGCTTGCGTCCGCCCCGGGCGCCCATTGGCGAGCGCAAGCTGCTCGAGCGGCTGACCGAGGTCGGGGCGTTCGAGCGCTTCCTGCACCGCGCCTTCCCCGGCCAGATTCGCTTCTCCCTGGAAGGGCTGGGCATGCTGGTGCCGGTGTTGGACGAGCTGATCGGGGCGGCGGAGGAGGCCGGCACCCGGGCCGTGCTGCTGGGGATGGCCCATCGCGGGCGGCTGAACGTGCTGGCCCACGTGCTGGGCAAGCCCTATGAGCAGATCATCGCCGAGTTCCTGGGCCGCTACCGGCGCCCCAACGTGGCTCCGAGCGAGAGCAGCGACGAGGGCTGGACCGGGGACGTGAAGTACCACCTGGGGGCCCGTGCGGCCTATCGCGACGGCCGCGAAGTGGCCATGCAGGTCTCGCTGGTACCCAACCCCAGCCACCTGGAGTCCGTCGCCCCCGTGGTCGAGGGGATGGCCCGCGCCAGCGGCGAGCGTCGCGACCAGCCCGGGCCGGCGCGCCCGGATGCGCTGGCCTCGCTGGCAGTGCTCGTCCACGGCGATGCCTCCTTCCCTGGACAGGGCAGTGTGGCCGAGACGTTGAACCTCTCCTGCCTGCCCGGCTACCGCGTCGGCGGCACGATCCACCTGATCACCAACAACCAGGTGGGGTTCACCACACCCCCGGAGCTGGGCCGCTCCACCCTGTACGCTAGCGATCCGGCCAGGGGCTTCGACCTCCCGGTGATCCACGTCAATGCCGATGATCCGGAGGCCTGCCTGGCCGCGGCCCGCCTGGCTCACGCCTACCGCGAGCGCTACCACAAGGACGTGCTGATCGACCTGGTGGGCTACCGCCGCTGGGGCCACAACGAGACGGACGAGCCTGCCTTCACCCAGCCGCTGACGGCCGCGCGCATCGCCCGGCACCCCACCGTGCGCGAGCTATGGGCGCAGGAGCTGGCGCGGCGCGGGCTGGTGACGTCGGACGAGGCCGAGGCCATGCTCCAGACAGCCATCGAGCGGCTGCACGCCATTCGCCGCGCGCTCCAGGCGCGCGTCTCGCCGGACGAGCGGACGGGCACGGCAGGTCTGGAGGCGGGCGGCCCGGAGGGCGGGCTGGGCCGCCCCGGGGCGGCGGTCGAGGTGGAGACCGCCGTGCCGCTCGCCACCCTGGCTGCTCTGAACGAGCAACTCCTGGCCTTGCCGCCCGGCTTCCACCTCCACCCCAAGCTCGAACGCCCCTTCGCCCGCCGCCGCGAGGCGTTGGTCCCTGTCCGCCGGAGCGAGAGCCCTCACCCTGACCCTCTCCCAGGGGGAGAGGGGACGTGGACTCCACTCCCTCTCCCCCTGGGAGTGGGTCGGGGTGAGGGAGCGACCCCACTCCCCCTGGGAGAGGGTCGGAGTGAGGGAGCGTCCCCTCTCCCCCTGGGAG